>JBHHXA010000209.1:0-4419 GCA_046756805.1 Acidimicrobiia bacterium | reverse complement strand
AACCACTCCCGCTCGCAGCAGCACGTCCTGCGCGGGCTCCACTTTCAGCTTCCGCCACGCGCCCAGGGCAAGCTCGTTCGCGTTGTCGCCGGCGCCATCTTCGACATCGCCGTCGACATCCGGCGCAGCTCTCCCACGTTCACACGCTGGGTCGGCGTCGAGCTGAGCGAGAAGAACAAGCGCCAGCTGTGGGTCCCCGAGGGCTTCGCCCACGGCTTTGTCGTGCTCAGCAGCATCGCCGACGTCCTCTACAAGACAACCGACTACTACGCCCCCGACCGCGACGGTGCGATCCGCTGGGACGACCCCGAGATCGGAATCGACTGGCCCTTCCAGGACGCCGAGCCGGCTCTCTCCGGCAAGGATGCCGCAGCGCCGCTCCTCGCAGACGCCCCCGAGCTCTTCGACTGAAGGAGACCCATGACACGTCACTATCTCGTCACAGGTGGCGCCGGGTTCATCGGCTCCAACTTCATCCGGCACCTGCTGGAGCAGGAACCGGGCGCCCGGGTCACGAACCTCGACCTGCTCACGTATGCAGGGGTGAAGGCGACAGTCGACGAGCTCGATCGCTACGACGCCCACGATTTCGCACACGGCGACATCCGCGACCCCGAGCTGGTCGACGCGCTCGTCCCCGGGCACGACGTCATCGTCAACTTCGCCGCCGAGAGCCACGTCGACCGCTCCATCGAGGGCCCCTCGGTATTCCTCGAGACGAACATCGTCGGAACAGGCATCCTGCTCGAAGCCGCCCGACGCCACGAGGTGCCCCGGTTCCTCCAGGTGTCGACGGACGAGGTCTACGGCTCGATCGACGAGGGCTTCGCTCCGGAAGACGCGAGGCTGCGCCCCTCGTCCCCCTACTCCGCGTCGAAGGCGGGCGCCGACCTCCTCGTGCACAGCTACGCAGTCACGTACGACTACCCCGCCATCGTGACCCGGTGCACGAACAACTACGGTCCCTACCAGTTCCCGGAGAAGGTCATCCCGCTGTTCATCACGAACCTCCTGGATGACCGGTCCGTGCCTCTCTACGGGGACGGCCGCAACGAGCGGGACTGGCTCCACGTGGAAGACCACTGCTCTGCGATCCGGCTCCTCGTCGATGCGGGCGAACCCGGCGACACCTACAACATCGGGGCCGATGCCCAGCTCTCGAACCTCGACCTCACGCACAAGCTGCTGGACCTGCTGGGTAGGGACGCGTCCTTCATCGACCGGGTGCCGGATCGGCCGGGGCACGACCTGCGGTACGCGGTGGACTCGTCGAAGCTGCGCACCCTGGGCTGGGCGCCCGAACACGGCCTCGATGACCGGCTCGCCGAAACGGTCGAGTGGTACCGCAGTCGCGAGGACTGGTGGCGGCCGCTGAAAGGGGACAAGCCGTGAAAGGCGTCGTCCTCGCGGGCGGTAGCGGCACCCGCCTGCGACCGATCACGTACTCGATGGCGAAGCAGCTCGTCCCCGTCGCCAACAAGCCCATCCTCTTCTACGGGCTCGAAGATCTCGCAGACGCCGGGATCAAAGACGTCGGCATGATCATCGCACCGGAGACCGGCGACGAGATCCGCAGCACGGTCGGCGACGGAGCCCGGTTCGGGCTCGCCATCACCTATATCGTCCAGGACCGCCCCCTGGGCCTGGCGCATGCACTGAAGACCGCGCTGCCGTTCGTCGCCGGGGACGACGTGCTCATGTATCTCGGCGACAACCTCGTCAAACAGGGCGTCGCCGAGATCGTCGCCGACTTCGAGCGCGACCGCCCCAACTGCCAGATCCTCCTCACGGAGGTCGACAACCCTTCCGAGTTCGGGGTCGTGGAGCTCGGTGAGGGCAACAAGGTGGTACAGCTCGTCGAGAAGCCATCGCGGCCGCCCTCGAACCTGGCCCTCGTCGGCGCGTATCTCTTCGACGCGACCATTGCCGAGGCCGTGGATGCAATCTCGCCTTCGGCTCGCGGCGAGCTCGAGATCACCGATGCGATTCAGCACCTCGTCACCACCGGCCGCAGTGTCCGACCGAGCATCGTCCGCGGCTGGTGGAAGGACACCGGAAAGAAGGAGGACCTCCTCCACGCCAACGCCCTCGTCCTGCACGACCTGCACCACGAAGTGGCGGGGGAGATGGTCGATTCCACGAGCCGGGGCGCCATTCGCGTGGGCGCCGGATCGACGCTGGTTGATTGCGCCGTGACCGGTCCCGCCGTCATCGGAGACGGCGTCCGGTTGAGTAGGGTGACCGTCGGGCCCAACACCGCGATCGGCGACCGATGTCACATCTCCGACGCTTCCATCGAGGACACCATCATCCTCGACGGCGCGGAGATCCACGGCTGGAAGCTACGCAACTCGCTCGTGGGAAGGTCGGCCAGGCTCCACGGCTCCGCTCCCGAGGCGTTCGTGGAGATGACGCTGGGAGAGCGATCCGAGGTGATCGGCGACTGATGACCACCGTGGTCACCGGCGGATCCGGACAGCTCGGCACCGCGTTTCGGACGTTGCTGCCCGATGCCCTGTACCCACCCCGCAACGCCCTCGACCTGTCGCGCCCGGGCGGAGTCGTCGCATGGCTCGAGAAGACGAAGCCCGATCGGATCATCAACTGCGCCGCCTACACGGCCGTCGATGGAGCCGAAGCGGACGAGGCAACGGCGCACACCATCAACGCCACCGCCGTGGGCGAGATGGCGCTGCTGGCAGCGAGTCGATCCATCCCGTTTGTGACGTTCTCCACGGATTACGTCTTCGACGGCACCGCCGCACGCCCGTATGTCGAGTCGGACGGCACGAATCCGATCAACGCCTACGGCCGCAGCAAGCGAAGCGGCGAACTGCTGGCGCTCGACGCCCATCCCGCTGCGCTCGTGGTCCGTACGTCGTGGGTGCTGTCCGCGACACACCGCAACTTCGTCGCCACCATCCTCCGCCTGGTGCGGGAGCGACCATTGCGGGTGGTTGCCGATCAACATGGCTGCCCCACCGTCGCCGCAGACCTGGCCCTGGCCACACTTGCCGCGCTGGAAGCTGGCGCAACCGGACTCCTCCATCTCACGAACTCCGGCCCGACGACGTGGTTCGGTGTTGCCCGGGCGGCCGTGGAGATGGCCGGGTTGGATCCGACGCGGATCGAGCCATGCACCACCGAGGAATACCCGTTGCCCGCTCCCCGACCGGAGAACTCCGTGCTCGGTTCCGAACGCCGGAGCGCGCTCGGGGTGGATCCTCTGCGGCCATGGACGGAGTCCTTGCCCGCCGTCGTAGCGGGACTGCTCGACGCCGGCCTTGGAGGGTGCTGAAAGAGCACAGTCGTCGTGCGGATCCGTCGACAGGGTCCCAGGTGAGCTAGCTGCGCATGAGTCGAGGAACCCCGAGGACGCCCTCAGCGCCGGCCGTGCGGAAACGTCCTGTGGTAAAGGCCACGCACCCTCGGGTAGAGCCACTCGCGAACCTTGCGGGGCACGAAACGGCGCGCTCCCGACCACAGCGCAGCGAGCGTGCGAAGGCCGGGGCTTCGCCGCGGCGTCCCCGTTTCGCCGTCCTCCTGACGGGCCGGGACACGGGCGGCGGAAGCCAGCTCGTCCTTTGCTGCGAACCATCGCGCCATCCACACCGCAGCCACCCTGGCCTTGGCGAGGTTCGCGGCGTGAGTCTCCTCCGGGCACACAGTGAGCCGCGGCACGGCCTCAGCCGTTGCCGACGACCACTTGTTCACAAAGATCTCCCGATTGGCCCGCCACCGCGGGCCGTGATCCGGGAGCCGGTTCGCGGACACGGCAGACTCGTGCTCGACCAGCACCCGCTCGTCGAGGAGAACGTCGAGGCCGTTGCTCCACACGGTGAACAACAGGTCGAGATCTTCGCTGCTCGCAACGGGATAGGTTTCGGACCATCCGCCCATCTCGAGCATCACGCTGCGGCGTACGACGTAGACGACGGCGCTCGGGATCGCGGTGAAAGGCTCGACAACGAGCCAGCCCTCGCCTACCCGGTCCCTGACCGAGAACTCGTTGCCCGCAGCGGTCACGACGGGGATCACGATGCCTGCGCTCGGGTGGACATCGAAGAGCGCGAGCAACGTACTCGCCCAGTTGGCGGGAACGACGGTGTCGTTGTTCACGAACGCTACGAACTCGCCATGAGCGGCGCGCAGGCCCTGGTTCATGCCCACCGCGAACCCGAGATTCGTGTCGTTGAGGATCGTGACATCGCCCGCCGCTGCGGCGTACCGGGCGGCATCCGCCGCCGATCCGTTGTCGACGAGGACCAGCTCGTACGGGACGTCGCGGTGGGCTCGACTCGCTTCGACACACCGCTGTGTGTACGGGAGCGCATCCCAGGCGGGAACGACGACGGAGAGTGCGAGTTCGGACATGGTGGCGCGCCTGACCCTACCGGCCGACCGCAGAGCACCGTATCC
>JBHHXA010000208.1:0-4430 GCA_046756805.1 Acidimicrobiia bacterium | reverse complement strand
AGCGTGGACCCCATCCCCACGACCACGACCACGACGACGACAACGACCACCACGACGCTCCCGCCGGGAGAAGAGGAAGCAGCGACGGAGACGACGATTCCCGACAGCACGGACGCACCCCCCGACGAGGCCGAGTCAGACCCCGAGGACACAACGACGACCACGTCGTCCACGACGACCACGACCACCACGGAACCGCCGACGACGACGACCACGACCACGCTGCCCCGCGTCGATCTCGAGACCCAGATCGACGAGGTGCAGGGTCTCTACGCCACCCTGGACGACGAGGTCGCGATCCTCGTCACGCTCTACAACGGCGACCTCGATCGCCGGATCGAGGGTGATGAGGAGGTCTTCGTGATCGTGGAGGAGGCCGCCTCCGGGCTGGTCGACGCCCAAATGGACGCCGGGATCCGTGAAGGCCAGGCCTTCAACGTCGGCAACGCGCTCGTCCAGAACCCGCCGCGCATCTTCCTTCCGGGGCTCGGCAGCGGCCAGGCCGACGCCGTCCGTCTCGCCGTTGCCAGGGTCGTCGCAGAGACGCTCGTCGACAACGAGTTCCCGGACGAGGATGAGACCACGCGCCTGAGGGACCTGGCGGCCGAAGAGGTCGACCCAGTGTTCGTGACGTTCTTCGCGGAGTCGACCATCGTCGAGGAAGGACTCCCGGTCAGCGCGGTCGAGCTGGCGGCCCTCGAGGAGCTGGAGCTGCTCCGGCCTGAGGAGACGACGTCCCGGCTCGCGATCGCGACCCTCGGGGCGCTTGCCGTGCTGCTGGCGGCGTTCTTCCTCTGGCGCATCGCTCCCGGGCAGTGGTCGGAGCCGAAGCATTTCGCTCTCCTCGGGGTCCTGCTCGTGCTCGCTGCGCTGGTGTCCCGCATCCCCGAGCTGATCGTGCCGGACGAAACACCCGAGCTCGCATTCGTGCTGCCCGCTGTGATGTTCGGTTACATCGCGGCCATCCTCTACGACCCGCGGACCGCTGTGCTGCTGTCGGTGCCGGTCGCAACGTTCGCCGCGATCTCAACCGCAGATCCGGGACTCACGATGTATGCAGCCGCCGCCACGATCACGCCGGTCGGTTTCGTATCAGCGGTCTCCAGCCGTAGGGAACTTCGGGTGGCCGTAGGGCTGTCTGCCGTCGTCCTCGTGCCGCTCGCGGCCGTCGTGGCGTGGCTCTTCACCCCTGCCAGCGAACCGCTTCGCGCCGGTCTGTTCGGCTTCATCGGGGGCATCATCGCCGGGCTCGTCGCCCAGGGCCTGCTGTCGTTCCTCGAGAACCTGTTCCGGGTGACCACCACGGTCACGCTTCTCGACCTCACGGATCGCAACCATCCCGCACTCCGGTTGCTCGAGGAGAAGGCGCCGGGGACGTTCAACCACTCGATCCTCGTCGGCACCCTTGCCGGCAAGGCGGCGCGGGCGATCGGTGCCGACCCGCTTCTCGCGCAGGCGGCCGCCTATTACCACGACCTGGGCAAGACCGAGCATCCCCAGTTCTTCATCGAGAACCAGTTCGGGTTCTTCAACCCGCACGACGACCTGCCCCCGGAGAAGTCGGTCCAGATCATCCGGGGCCACGTCGAGGACGGTCTCCGCCTGGCTCGCCACTACCGGATCCCTGAAGAGATCGCAGACGCCATCCGCATGCACCACGGCACGGGGCTGATGCGGTACTTCTATCACAAGGCGCTCGAGGCGGACCACACGATCGACCCTGCCATGTACCGACACAACGGCGTGAAGCCGCGGCGCAAGGAAATGGCCATCCTGATGATGTCCGATGCGGTCGAGGGCGCAACCCGATCGCTCGTCCAGAACGAAGACCCCACCGCGGACGGCATCCGCAAGCTCGTGGACTCGGTGATCGGGGAGAAGCTCGAGGACGGTCAGCTCGACGAATCCGACCTTACTTTTGGGGATCTCACGAGGGTGAAGCTGGCGCTGGTCGAAGCGCTCATCGGCTACTACCACACGCGCATCCCGTATCCCGGGTTCCCCGGCGGTGACGAGCCCCCCGCCCTCGGAGACGGGAGCGGCGGACCGTCGTGATGGACATCCAGCTCATCGACGAGCAGGACGACCCTCTCGAACCGAAGTCCATCGTCGCCCTCGCAGAGTCGGTGCTCGTGGGCGAGCGGCTTCCGCCGGAGACCGAGGTGGCCATCAAGGTCGTGGACAAGACCGCAATGGCGGTCTACAACGAGACCGCGATGGCCGTTGCCGGCCCCACAGACGTCCTCGCGTTCCCGATCGAGGATGCCGTGCCGGGGACGCCCCCTCGTCGTTCGCCGCAAGGACCGCCGGTGAGCCTCGGAGACGTCGTGGTCTGTCCCGAGGTCGTTCGCGCCAACGCACAGGCGGCAGGGGTAGCCTTCGAGGACGAACTGGCTCTCATGGTGGTCCATGGACTGCTGCACCTCCTCGGCTACGACCATGTCGAAGATGCCGAGGCACAACAGATGGAAGATCGGGAGCGGGCGCTGCTGGAGGCCGCAGGCAGGGTGAGACCGTGACGTCCGCAGCGTTGGCCATCTCCGCCGTTCTCGTGGTCGTGACGGGGCTCATCCGCGCCGCCGGCGCGTCCCTCGTGAGAACTCCGCGCGCCGATGCGCTCCATGACGCGGCTGAGGGCGACCGGCGGGCGGAGATCGTCGCGAGGCTGCTCGACGATCGACCGCGGCTCCAGCCGGCGCTCGGGCTCTTCCACACGGGTCTTCTCGTCCTTGCGGCCATACCTGCGACCTGGGCGGCGACCAGGCTTCGGGACGGAGGGCAGCTCGTCGCAGCGCTGTTCCTGCTGGGCCTCTTCATCGTCTTTGTGGGGGATCTGCTCCCGAGGACGCTGGGGAGGAAGCGACCCAAGTCCATCGCATACCGATTTGCCTGGATGCTGCGGCCGGCCATCGCGCTCGGCGATGCGGCCGCGGACATGATCGTCGACCTCGACGACGAAGAGGACGACGAGGAGGACGAGGATGCCTCGGATGCGGAGGAACTCGAGCTCATCACGCAGATTCTCGAGTTCACGGACACGATCGTGCGAGAGGTCATGGTGCCGCGCACCGACATGGTCACGATCAGCGCGGTCGCATCGACCGATGAGGCACTCGATGTCGTGCTCGCCGAGGGGCGGTCGAGGATCCCCGTGGTCGGAGAGAACGCCGACGATGTCGTCGGTGTGCTCTATGCGAGGGACCTGTTGACGCTCATGGACACGAACGCACCGAGCAGGCGCGCTACCGAGCTGATGCGGCCGGCGACGTTCGTGCCGGAGACGAAGCGCGTCCCCGAGTTGCTGCGCGAGATGCAGGGCACACGCACCCATCTGGCGATCGCCATCGACGAGTTCGGTGGGACCGCCGGTCTGGTGACGATCGAGGATCTTCTCGAGGAGATCGTCGGTGAGATCGTGGACGAGTACGACGACGAGGAGCCGATGATCGTCGCTCTCGACGACGGGCAGTACCTCGTGGACGCCCGGCTCGGTGTGGACGAGCTGGAAGCCCTTATCGGTGTCGACCTCCCCGATGAGGAGTGGGACACGGTCGGCGGTCTCGTGCTGAGCCTTGCGGGGCGGCTTCCGCGGGAGGGAGAGTCGTTCGATCTGGAGCGCCACGTCCTCATCGCAGAGCGGGTACAGGGCCGGAGGATCGCCCAGGTCCGGCTTCAGGCTCGCTGACGTGCGCTCTGGGTTCGTGCCGGTCGTCGGAAGACCGAACGTAGGGAAGTCGACGCTGGTGAACGCCCTCGTCGGCGAGAAGGTGGCGATCACGTCCTCCCGTCCTCAGACCACTCGGAACACGATCCGCGGCGTGCTCACTCGCCATGCTGAGGGCGACAGCGAGGGCAGCCAGATCGTGTTCGTCGACACGCCGGGTCTTCACAAGCCACGCACCGCTCTCGGCACCAGGCTCAACAAGCTCGTGTACGGATCGC
This sequence comes from Acidimicrobiia bacterium, assembly GCA_046756805.1. Classification (GTDB taxonomy): domain Bacteria; phylum Actinomycetota; class Acidimicrobiia; order Spongiisociales; family UBA5794; genus CAMYMC01. Next base: position 488 of record JBHHXA010000208.1, on the reverse strand, counting down.
TGGCGGAGAGCGATTGCGTCGTGTTCGTCGTGGATGCGACGGGGCCGATCGGCCCTGGTGACCGGAGGATCGCGGAACGGCTGCGTGAGGCGGACGCACCGACGGTGGTCGTGGTGGCCAAGACAGACGCCGCCCCGCCCGACGCCGTGGTCGAGCGGCTTGGTGTTGCGGGGGAGTGGGACTTCGACGCGTACGTGCCGGTCTCATCGCTCGAGGGCGATGGTCTCGACGCCGTCGTGGACGAGATCATCTCGCGGCTGCCCGAAGGCGGCTTGTTCTTTCCGCCGGACACCCGGAGCGATCAGCCCGATGTCGTCTTCGCCGCAGAGCTGGTAAGGGAGAAGTACCTCGCCCGGCTTCGCGACGAGCTGCCGCACTCTCTCGCGGTCGTGGTCGGAGAGCTCGCGGTTCGTCCCGACGGCACCGTGTACGTCGCGGCGACCGCATATGTGGAGCGCAGCTCCCAGAAGGACATCGTGATCGGACAC
>JBHHXA010000207.1:0-4457 GCA_046756805.1 Acidimicrobiia bacterium | reverse complement strand
GGAAGGTCCCTGCACGAGCCATCGCGATCGATCGCCGGAGTCCGCGGGACCGTAGAGGTCCGCAGCGTCATCCACCACGAGCTCGAGCTCGCGATGCACCACGGTCGGCTCGCCTCGGACTTCCACGGCGATGAGCTCGCCGCCCGGTGGGAAACCGACCGCGCTCCGTTCCGACACGAGCTGCTCGATGAGCGAAGTGCCGTCGCCGGATCGGATCGCGGCCACGACCCGATGGTCGGGGTCTGCGGTCTGCACGACGCACCGCCTCCCCCTCCCCCTTCGCACGGTGGCGGCCACACGTGCCAGCACCCGGAGCGCCTCCTCCTCTGCCCGATAATGCGGTGCCAGCCACAGCCGCTCGGGGGCAACGGCGACGGCGAGATCTCGCGAACCCGGGGCGGGGAGGTCCCGCTCGGTCCCCACCGTGACGGGCGCATCCGTCCCCGCGGCGGCGACATCTCGACCCAGAGAGCGGGCCAGATCATCCACGACGCGACCGACGGCGACGCCGAGTGCCTGAAACCTGGAGCCTCCGCACTTGACACAGGAGCCGGTGTCTGCCCCGCAGCGGCGGCAATGATCCCCTCGATCGGGTCCCGACCCGCACGAGACGCAACGCCGTAGTTCGCCGCAGGCGGCGCAGCGAAGCGCCGGTGCGTAGCCGCGGTGCGGCACCTGCACGCAGACCCGCCCCTCCTGGGCAACGGGCCCCCGGATCGCCGCTCTCGTTCGCTCCAGGACGATTGGCGCCCCCGGGCCTTCCTCCGCTCGACTCACGACCTCCACGATTGGCCACCTGCGGGCACCGGCCCGCTCGATCGGCGTACCCGCCGCAACGAGCTCGCCCGGTGGTACCGCGCCGGCGTAGGTGAGAGCAAAGCGTTCGACGCTCGCCCGCTTCCGCAGGACATCACGGGCGTTGATCGTCGGCGTCTGCTTGGCCTTGAGGGCGCGGCGCCCGGGCTCGATCACGAGTGCATGGGTGAGAGGCGGGAGGTGCCACAGAGCCGTCTCCCTGGTACCGACGAGCAACGCCCCGTCTCCGCCCGCACGGACCCACGACCGTGTGGCCTCCGCGGCGGGGAGCGAGGACCACGCCCGTAGCACCCGGTCACCAAAACGCTTCTGGAGCTGCGCAGCGAGCCGCTCCGCTTCCACAACGGTGGCGACGACGACCAAGACGGTGCCTTCGGCGGCAAGGACCGGATCCGCCGCTGCGCCGAGAACTTCGGACCACGGCCCCGACCCGGCAACGAAGGCGGATCGCCTGGCGACACCCGCCAGGTCTGCGGGTCGCGAGCCCTCCCGCTTCCCTCTGGGGAGGTTCGGTGGTCCGGCTCGGGGGAGGAGCACTGCAAGTGGAGCGACATAATGCGCGGCCGCCCAGCGCAGCACCGTGAGCAATGCCTCATCGAAGATGGGGGAATCACCAGATCTCGACAGGATGGGCCGCAGCCGTCTCCCCGGCGGGCCCGCATCGGGTCGGGTCGAGACGACCCACCCTCGCACCTTGCGACCACCGAGCGGGACCCGCACGATCGATCCGATCGGGACCGGCCCCAGCGTGTCCGGAACGGCATACGAGAACCCGTCGTCGACATCGAAGCTGGGAACATCCGGGACCACCCGGACCGTTCGGGTCAGTCGGCACCGCCCTCAGGGCCACGCAACGCCGCAATCCGATCCCACAGCTTGTGGGCGACCTCGTCCTTCGTGAGGAGCTCCCAGGCCTCGGTCTCGCCGTCCGGGGTGATCACCGTGACCTCGTTGGTGTCGGTGCCGAAGCCGGATCCGGCCCTTGCGACGTCGTTGGCGACGAGCAGATCGACTCCCTTCTCCATCGTCTTGACCCGGGCACGACCCAGGTCACCGGTCTCGGCCGCAAAACCGACCACGAACGGGCGGTCGTCCATCGCGACAACTCCGGCCAGGATGTCGGGTGTCGGCTCGAGCTCGAGTTCCGGGGGACCGTCGGAGCGACGCAGCTTCTCGCCGCCGGCTGCGACAGGCCTGAAGTCGGCGACCGCTGCGGCGAGCACGGCGACATCGACCTTGGACGCAGTCGCCCACACGGCATCTGCCATCTCGGCCGCGGTTTCCACCCTCATGACCTCGACCGCACCGGAGTCCGGAGGCGGAGCACTCGTGACGAGGAAGACCTGCGCTCCCCGGCGGGCTGCAGCGAGCGCGATCGCGTTGCCCATCTTGCCCGAGGATCTGTTCCCGACGTAGCGGACCGGGTCGATCGGCTCCTTCGTCCCACCTGCCGAGACCAGCACCGCCCACCCCTCGAGATCACGAGGTCCGGTCCTTCGCAGTAGCGCCTCGATGATGGCGTCCGGCTCCGCCAGTCTGCCCACGCCGACATCTCCGCCTGCCAGCGGTCCCTCGGTCGGATCAACGACGAACACGCCGTCCTCACGAAGTTGCGCGATGTTCCTGACCGTCGCGGAGTGCTCCCACATCTCGGTGTGCATCGCCGGTGCGACCACGATCGGCGCCGCCGTCGCCAGCACCGTCGCGCTGAGTGCATCTTCGGATAGCCCGTGAGCGATGCGGGACAGCGTCGAGGCGGTGGCAGGGGCGATCACGACGGCGTCCGCCCACCGCGCGAGCTCGGTGTGGGGACTCACGGAAGCTCCGGCGAACAACCCGATCGTCGGCTGCTCCCCTGTGATCGCAGCGAAAGTCTGGGGCCCGACGAACCGCGTCGCGGACTCCGTCATGACGACCTTGAGCTCGGCCCCCATCTCGACGGCACGGCGCGCCAGGTAGGCGGCCTTGTACGCAGCGACGCCGCCCGTGACCCCGAGGACGATGCGCCTGCCGCGAAGCACGAGTCAGTCTTCCGTCTCGGCGACGACCTTGTCTACGTCGATCTCCTCGAGGGCGATCGACAGGGGCTTGCGGGACAGCGAGTGGACCTGAGGCGGCACGTAGCTGCCGAGGCCCTCACCGAGCTGGTTGAAGTAGGCGTTGATCTCCTGGGCGCGCCGGGCAGCCAGCACGACGAGGGCGAACCGCGACCCGGTCTTCTCGAGAACGCGTCCGATGGCTGGCTCGATCATTGGTTGAAGCGACTCCTGCGTGGAACCGGCCACGATCGACTGCCGCGGCCTGAGGCGCCACAGTATAGGTGGCTGCCACCGCCGTTCCGGTCACACGACCATGGTCAGGTGGGCGATGATGCGGTCGACGACGCCTTCGACCTCGAGATCCGACGTGTCGACGACCAGGTCGTAGTTCGCCGGGTCGAGGTAGTCGACGCCGTAGTAGCCCGTGAACCGGCGTGATTCGGAGGCTTCGCGGGACTCTGTGGCGCGCCGTGTCGCTGCGAGGTCCACGTTCTCGCGCTCGGAGCCGCGGTGATCGCCGTAGATGCGGTCGGTGGCGACGTCGATACGTACGTCGAGGAACACCTTCACTGCCCATGGCACGAAGTGCCAGGCCAGCCGGGAGTCGATGACCAGGTCACCGTCCTCGGCCGCCAGCACGGCGGACCGCTCGTCGATCGCCCTGTCGATCGAGTCGTCATGCTCGGCGATACGCGACAGCTCGAGCACGGAGATGCCTCGTTCGGCGGCGAGGTCACGCATGAAGTCCCCGGCAGACACGTGACGTATTCCGAGGCGCGTGGCCAGAGCACGAGCGACGGTGCTCTTGCCGGACCCCGGTCGTCCCGAGATGGCGACGATCACCGGATGGGGCCCGCCCGAAGGAGCGGGTGCCGGGTCGTCTCGGGAACGCCGGGGTCGGTCAGGAGAACAGGTCGAGCAGGACCTTCCGCTGCCTGGTACCCAGGCCCCGAATCCGCCTGCTCTCCGAGATCCCGTGTTCCTCCATGAGACGCTTCGCTTTGATCTTGCCCAGTCCGGGGAGCGAGACGAGGATCGCAGCGATCTTCGTGCCGGCGACGATGTCGTCGGTCTCCGCTCTCTCGAACACATCCGCGATCGACAGGCTGCCCGTCTTCAGCAGCTCCTTGATCTCGGCTCGCGTCCTCCGTGCTTCGGCAGCTTTGGCGAGCGCAGCGCGTCGCTGCTCGTCCGTCAGCTTCGGCGGGGCCATCCGATTCCTCCTGGTACAACCTCTCGCACTCTATCAACTCCCCCGCCGCCGGCAGGCGGGTGACGCGTTGCGAGCTCAAGTCGCGAAATCGAGATCGGCGGCCATCGCTGCGGCTGCGGCGGCCGGGTCCGTGCTCGCGGTGATCGCTCTCCCGATCACCAGATACCTCGCGCCGCGCGCCAGAGCCTCTCGAGGCGTCGCGACCCGGCGCTGGTCGTCGAGCCCGGTTCCCTCCGGTCTGATACCCGGCGTGACCTTGATCAGGCCCGGCGCCACCTCCGCCACGACCCCGAGCTCTCTGGGGGAACAGACCACCCCCTCGCACCCGGCAGCAGCCGCGGCTCGTGCCATCCGGGAAACGAGACGCCCCGGGCTGATCGAGATACCGA
>JBHHXA010000206.1:0-4543 GCA_046756805.1 Acidimicrobiia bacterium | reverse complement strand
CGGCGGGCTGGTTCGCGGTGTTAGGTCGGGCTCTACAGTGACCCCGGCGCCCGCGCGGTCGCCGTCGCTCGGGAGGAATTCGGAGGTCGCATGCTCGGTTCCATCGCCCTCGTCGGGGTAGGACTGGTGCTGCTCGTCATCGCATCGGATCGACTCGTGGTCTCGGCGGTGCGGGTCGCGCGAACACTCGGCGTCTCCACCGTCCTCATCGGTGCGGTCCTCGTCGGGTTGGGGACCTCGATCCCCGAGTTGCTCGTCTCCGGCATCGCGGCGAGCGCGGAAGAGCTCGATGTCGCCATGTCGAACGTCGTCGGATCGAACGTCGCCAACGTCACGCTCGTGCTCGGCACGGCTGCCCTTGTCGCCCCGGTCGCGGCCACCAGCCGCCTCGTGCGACGTGAGGGGCTGCTCATGCTGTTTGCGGTTGTAGCTTTCGCCGGGGTCCTTGCTGACGATCGCGTGGCCCGTACCGAGGCGATCGGGCTGCTTGCCGGATTGGTGGTGGCGCTGACGCTGCTGGTCTTTTGGTCGCGTTCGCCGGCATCTTCGATGCTCGGCGGCGATGAGCCCGCGACGGAAGCCCCCCGGCTCTTCGTCGACCTGCTCGTGGGGGTCGGGGCGTTGATCGTCACGGTCGTCGCCGCCAACGTGCTGCTCGATGGGGCGCTCGACATCGGGGAGCGTCTCGAGTGGTCGGACACGTTTCTCGGGCTCCTCCTCGGGGTGGGAACGAGCCTGCCCGAACTGGCGACGGCACTTGCGGCGGCCCGGAGGCGCGAGTCGGGACTCGTCGTCGGGAACGTGATCGGGTCCAACATCTTCAACTCGCTGGCTGTCGCAGGGACTGCCGGTGTGGTGGGACCGGCCGTGCTCACCGATCTCCAGGGCGGTCCTGTGGTGGTGATGATCCTGACCGCGCTCGCAGCAGGGATCCTGTCCCGGACGGGCATCGGCATCGGCAGGATCGAAGGCGGCATGTTGCTCGCGGCATTCGCGGTGTTCGGCTTTCTCGCATTCTGAGCATCGTGCGGCTTGCGGGCTCCGGCGCGAATAGATTGCACGGGTGATCCGCACCAATCGCGAGGTCGTCCGGCTCCTCAGGGAGTACGCCAAGCTGCTCCAACTCGAGGAGGGCAGCGCACAGTCGTTCCGCGTGCGCGCCTACGACAGGGCTATCGCGGCCGTCGACGACCTCGACCGGGACGTCGCAACGATGTCCAGATCCGACTTGGAGAAGATCGAGGGTGTGGGGCCCGCATCGGCGAGGAAGATCCGGGAGTACGTCGACGAAGGGGCCATCTCCGGTCTCGACCGGCTGCGAGCGAAGTACCCGGCCCCGCTCGTCGAGCTGACCCGGATCCCGGGGATGGGTCCCAAGACCGTCCTCCAGGTCCGGGCGGCGCTTGGGGTCGAGAACGTAGACGATCTGTTGGCTGCCATCGCTTCGGAGCGCCTGCGGGAGCTGCCGGGGATGGGCGCCCGGAAGGAGGAGAAGATCGGTCGCGCGATCGAGCGGCTCGGCCTCCACGGCAAGGAGCGGCGTACGCCGATCATCGTTGCGATGGCCGTCGCAACAGAGGTGGTCGATGCACTGGCCGCTCTTCCCGAAACGGTCCACGTCGGGTACTGCGGCAGTCTTCGCCGGTTCCGTGACACCGTCGCCGATGTCGACATCGTCGCCGCCTCGAAGTCTCCGGGTCCCGTGATCGATGCGTTCGTGGCCTCGCCCGATGTCGCCGAGGTCATCGGATCCGGGGATACGAAGGCGTCTGTTCTCACGACTCGCGGGTTTCAGCTGGATCTTCGCGTGGTTGCTCCGTCGGAGTACGGAGCCGCCACGTTGTACTTCACCGGGTCGAAAGCTCACAACATCCAGCTGCGACAGCGTGCGATGGACAAAGGTTGGATGCTCAACGAGTACGCGCTGTCCGATGCCGAGACGGGCGGCGTGGTCGCTTCACGCACCGAGCGCGCCGTCTACAAGGCTCTCGGGCTGTCGTACGTGCCTCCGGAGATCAGGGAGGGGAGCGGCGAGGTGGATGCGGCTGCTTCGGGCGACCTGCCCCGGCTTGTCGAAGAGCGGCACATCAAAGGCGATCTGCACGTGCATTCGTCGTGGTCGGGGGACGGCCGCTCGACGTTGGAGGAGATGGTGGCCGCTGCCGCGCACCGCGGGCTCGAGTACGTCGCGTTCACCGAGCATGCAGAGGATCTCGCCGTCAACGGGTTGTCCCGCAGCGAGGTGCGCGAGGAAGGCGAGCGGATTGCGGCCTTGCGGGAGGAGTATCCAGACCTGATCTTGCTCCACGGTGCGGAGCTGAACATCGGTCGCGATGGCGGTCTGGACTACGACGACGACTTCCTGATGGAGTTCGACTGGTGCGTAGCGAGCGTGCACAGTCACTTCGATCTGGACGAGGTGGAGCAGACGGAGCGAGTGCTGAGGGCGATCGCTCATCCAGCCGTCAACGTCATCGGGCATCTCACGGGTAGACGGCTCGGTCGGCGGCCGGGGATCGATCTCGACGTCGGTGCGGTGTTTGCCGCGGCAGCGGCGACCGGGACGGCGATCGAGATCAATTCGCATCTCGATCGGCTGGACGCCCCGGCCGAGCTCATACGCCGGGGCCGCGACGTTCCCGACCTGCGCTTCGTGATCTCGACGGATGCTCACCACGTCTCGGAGCTGGACAGCATGACATGGGGTGTCAGCAATGCACGACGGGGCTGGCTGGAGAGGGCTGCCGTCGCCAACACATGGCCCGCGGCGCGCTTCTTGACCTGGGCGGGTGCTAAGCGGAGACAGGCGTGACGGACCTTGCCCCCAAATCGGTGCGAACTCTTTCTGATCCGGAGCGGTTATACGGGGTGAAGGAATGGGCGCCGTCGACACCACCACGAAATCGCGTGCGCGGACGCCGGGATCGGGACTCGCCGGTGCCGCCGCCGCCGGGTTCGCGCTCGGGCTGACGGAGCTGTTCGCCGGGCTCTTCGGAAGTATCCCATCCGCGCTCTCTTCGGTTGGCGCGATCATCGTCGAGCGATCCCCGAACTTCGTCGTCGAGACGGCGATCTCAGCCCTGGGGACGGCAGACAAGGGCGTCCTCGCCGTCGGAACCGCGCTCATCGTGGTCATCCTCGGGATCTGGGTCGGCCGTGCCTCCGTGCATCGCGCCTGGACGGCGCCGGTGGCGTTCTTCGGGTTTGCGCTGCTCGGCGCGGTCGCAGCGTTCGATCAGCCCTTCGTCAACGTATTCGGGACCATCGTGGCGCTTGGCCTGTCATCGGTCGGCGGGGTCGTCGTCCTCCGCGCCCTGCTTCACCTCGCGGGATCTGCATCACCGGCCGACGCCGTGCCGCAGAGCAGGTCGCGCCGGACCTTCGTCGCCGGCGTCGCCGGAGTCGGTGGCACTGCCGCGATCGCCGGTTTCGGTGGGAGACGTCTCATCATCGGTCGTTCGGAAGCGGTTCGATCGGCCACGCCTCTCACCCGGCCCTCGGCCGCTGCGCCGCCGCCGGGGCCGGGTACCGGTTTCGAAGTGCCCGGTCTCGAATCCATCGTGGTGCCGAACCGCAGGTTCTACCGGATCGATACCGCGCTGATCGTGCCCCGGCCCAACCCCGAGAGCTGGACGCTCACCATTACCGGCCTCGTCGACAGGGAGATCGTGCTGAATCTCGACGATCTCATGGCCATGCCACTTCACGAGGAGTTCGTGACGATCGCTTGTGTGTCCAACGAAGTCGGCGGTGATCTCGTGGGCAACGCCAAGTGGACCGGAGTGCCGCTCGAGGACGTGCTCGACGCCGCGGGCATACGTCCCGGAGCGGGACAGGTCGTGGGAAGGTCGGTTGACGGATGGACCGCCGGGTTCCCAACGGATGTCGTACACGACGACAGGAGGCCTCTGATCGCGATAGGGATGAACGACGAACCGCTTCCCGCCCGTCACGGCTTCCCGGCTCGCCTCATCGTGCCCGGGCTCTACGGGTACGTCTCGGCTACGAAGTGGCTCGAGGAGATCGAGCTCACCACATGGGACGGGTTCGACGGATACTGGGTCCCCCGCGGCTGGTCGAAGCGTGGCCCGATCAAGACGCAATCGCGCATCGACGTGCCTCGAAGGGGAGAGCTGGTCAACGGCTCTCCGACCGTGCTCGCCGGGGTGGCGTGGGCACCGCTAAAGGGCATCGAGACCGTGGAGGTCAGCATCGACTCTGGGCCCTGGCAGCCGGCCGAGCTGTCGGACCCGCTTTCCGACAAGGCGTGGGTGCAGTGGCGTCATCAGCAGCACCTCGCACCCGGGAACCACGTTGCGCAGGTGCGCGCCACAGACGGCACGGGCCTCACGCAGACCGGCACGCGCACGCCCCCGGCCCCCAACGGCGCCACCGGCTGGCACGCCGTCGCGTTCCGCGCTTCCTGAAGCACAGCGTTCCGCGCCTTCCCTGAAGCTCACGTTCCGCGGTTCCTTCGGCTCAGCGTTGCGCGGTTCCTTCGGCTCAGCGTTGCGCGGTTCCTTCGGCTCAGCGTTGCGCGGTT
>JBHHXA010000205.1:0-4584 GCA_046756805.1 Acidimicrobiia bacterium | reverse complement strand
CACGCCGCCTGCCACCGCTCCGGCGCGGGTGCCTGCGGTCACAGGTGACCGCACACTCCTGTACGAGGACGTGTTGCGCAGCGGACCGCGCCGGGCCGCGGCATCGGTCGCCCGCTACCTCACGAGCAAGGCTCGGCACCGTCCGTATCGCCCTGTAGACGTGGCCTGGGAGACGTCGCCGTCGCCGGACTCGGGGTCTCAGAGCCCCCCTTCGACCGCCGGCCCCGCGCGAGTCGGCTACGTGGGCTGGGTCGGCAAGGAGAACATGGGAGACGAGGCGATGCTCGCCGCAACCCGTGGTCTGATGCCCTGGGCCGAGGTGGCCCCTGATCTGGAGCACGCTGGAGCGCTGCTGCTCGGTGGCGGAACCCTCATCAACCGCAAGCTGTACCTCGACTGGCTCAAGCGCAAGGACAGCCCGCGTCTCGAGCGCTTCGCACTCGGCACCGGTGTGGCCGACCCCACGTTCTGGGGCCCAGCTGCCGACCCCGCGGGCTGGGTCGACTTCCTCGAGACATGCGCATACGTGGGTCTGCGCGGACCGCAGACGCTGGCGACATTGCGCCGGTGGGGGTACCGCGGCGACGCCGAGATCGTCGGCGACGTCGCCCTCGCGTTGCCGCCGCCGCGGGATGTGGAGGCCGTAGCCGGACGGCTCGTGGTCAGCCCGGCATGGACGGGTGGAGAGCTGTGGGGAGGGTCCGACGCTGCGGTGTTCGCGGCCATCGTCGACACCGTGCGCACCGCGCTCGGCGAGGGTCGAGAGGTCGTCTTCCTCTCCTGCTTCCCGGGCGACGACCGGCACATCTTCGAGATGATGCGCAGCGCGGGTGCCCCGGATCTCCCATATCTCGCCGGGTACGAGGACATCGAAGCCGCCTTCGGCCTCGTTGCCTCCGCTGCCACCGTCGTCGCCGAGCGTCTCCACGCTGCCGTGCTGGCGGCCGGGGCGGGGACACCGTTCGTCGCCATCGAGTACCGCCCGAAGGTACGCGACTTCGCCGCTTCGCTCGGCGTGGAGCATCTCGTCCTCCGCTCCGATGCGTTAGGCGACGGGGCGCTCGCCGACGCCTCAGGCCGGGTCCTCACCGATGCGGAAGCCATCGGCGGCGTCCTGCAGGAAGCCGTCGACGGCGCCCGGCACCGCCTCCGAAGCGCTGCGGACGTCATCAGGTCCTCGCTGCCGGTCTGAATCCCCCGCTCAACCAGCCGGCGCCCCCTGGGACGACTCCTCAAGGAGGAACGCGGTTGCGCCGATCCTTGGAGTCCGAGGAGCCGCGGCGCCCCGGTGCCTGTCTGGATCGCCAGACGCCGGCACCCGGCGAAAGGACGCTCACCCGTGAGCACCTTTGTTGCAAACAGAGGGAGCACCCCCACCAGGCGCAGATCGACCGCCGTGGCGGTGCTTCTCGTCGTCGCCGGCCTCCTCGTCGCGGTCCCCTCCGCACCGGCCGCGACCGGGCAGGACGGCGCCACTCCCGCATTCGTGGAGTCCTCCGGATGTGGCGCCCCTGCGACGTCGAAGCCGCTCGCCTCTCGCCGCGGCTGGCTCTCCGACTCGGAGGCGCTCCGCGGTCCCGCAGGGGACTTCTTCGGGCGCTCCGTCGGGGCGATCAAGAACAGCCTGGTGTGGTGGGACGTACCTATGAGCGACGGCGAGCGGATCCAGGTCCACGAGCGGGCGCTCCCCGCGTTCCAGCGCGTCACGGCAAACCTCGCAGCCGAGGCGGAGCTGGGCCGCCATTATGCGATACGTGCCTCTCAGACGTACGGCTTCGCTCCACGCACCATCGGCGGCAGATACACATTCTCATTCCACGCCTTCGGAACCGGGGTGGACATCAACACGAGATCCAACCCGCACCGGCTCGACAACGTGCTCGTGACGAACATGCCCCAGTGGTTCGTCGACGCCTGGACCGAGGCAGGGTTCTGCTGGGGCGGATACTGGAACACGTCCAAGGACGCCATGCACTTCTCGTGGATGGGTCCCGCATACACGCCCGGATACGGCCCCATCCCCGATAGCTACCCGGTGACGTCTGCATCGTCCGACTTCTCACGAGAGGTCCAGAACACGACGACCCCGTTCGGAGCCCCGACGGCCGACGCGGCATACGTCGTGGCGGATGCGAGCGGCGACGCGGCCGCCGACGTCGTGCGCGTCTCGCAGAACGAGTGGGGTGCGGTGATCGAATACTCGAGAGCGGGTGACGGTCACTCGTGGTGCGGCATCCGTCGGGACCATGCAGTGGATCTCCAGCTGCGCGGGGAGCCGCTGTTGCTCGGTGACCACGACGGCTCGGGGCGCAACGATCTGTGGCAGATCGCGGAGGTAGACGGGTTCGTGAGCCTCGACATCAGGCTCAGGTCGAGCGACTTCGCCGACGGCGGCACCTTCCCCACCGATCTCGCCGTGGGAGAAGCCGATGCCTACTTCGTCGGCGACTACGACGGCGACCGGCGCTCAGATCTCTTCGTGGTGCGCAGGGACGCAACGAGCACGGCAGTGGACGTGCGACTCGGACCCGACTTCGTCTCCGGACCGCCGACGCTCCCTACGTCGCTCGGTAACACAACGACGGCGAGCTTCGCCGCAGGCGACAGGGATCTCGATGGCAGGTCGGACCTGCATGTCGTCGCGAGCGGTGACGCCGGCACCCTGAACATCCTGCTCGCAGTGGACGACTACAGCGCGGTCGCCGAGACCCACGGGTTCTCCGCGGTAGGCGAAGTGGCCGCTCTCGCCGTATCCGACTTCGACGGCGACGGAAGGAGCGACCTCCAGGTGCTCGACGCTGCGGGTCGGTTCCGGGCCTTCCTCGGCAACGCACCCGTGTACGGCGACGTCGACGGCTGGTTCGTCCCGCCCGACCGCTCGTGCGCAGCCGATGCGAAGCCGTATGAGTTCGCCGGCGTCTTTCGCGACGACGACGGCAACGTCCACGAGTTCGACATCGAGGCGATCGCGGCCCGCGACATCACCCGCGGCTGCAACCCGCCGTACGGCGACGAGTACTGCCCCACAAGGGAGGTCACCCGGGGTGAAATGGCCGCGTTCCTCGCGAGAATCCTCCAGCCACCGGCCGCAACCGGCACCGACTACTTCCAGGATGACGATGAGTCGATCTTCGAGGAGGAAGTGAACAGGCTGGCGGACATCGGTGTGGCGCGGGGCTGCAACCCGCCGGACAACGACCGCTACTGCCCCGAAGCCGTCATGACGCGTGCCGAGCTCGCTGCCATGCTCGTGCGCGCCCTCGACCTCGACGAAAGGGCTACCGGCAACCGGTTTGTCGACGACGACGGGTCGCCGTTCGAGCCGGACATCGAGCGCCTCGCGTTCGCAGGCATCACTCATGGATGCAACCCGCCGGACAACGACCGTTTCTGCCCCACGGGCTCGGTGCGCAGAGACCAGATGGCCTCGTTCCTCCTGCGAACCAACGCGATCCTGGAGCGTTGACCACTCCTCGTACCCGCGCAAAGACTCCGGGTATACCGTCAAGTCGGCCAAGATGCGGTCGATGTCTGAGTCTATGAAGGGGATGTCTCGCGCCGCCAGGCGCAGGGCCGCAGCATTGGTGACGCTCGCCACACTCGCTGCGACCCTCGTCGTCGGCACCCCGGCCGCCGCCGTCGCGGCCGTGCCGGAGGAGGTCACGTTCGAGGGCTCCGGGTGGGGACACGGCGTCGGTCTCAGCCAGTTCGGTGCGTACGGAATGGCAAAGGTGGACGGTGCGCAGTATCCGGCCATCCTGAGCCACTATTTCCAGGGTGCGAGCGTCACGACGACCGACACCCTCCCCGAGCCACCCGCGCCGCTCTGGGTCAACCTCGAGAAGGACGTCACCTCGATCACGCTCATCGCCCGCAAGATCAACTACGAGACGCCACCCGGACCCACGGCCGACCTGACGCTCACGCGGGGGGCGGACACGAGGGTGCTCGTCGAGAACGACAAGATCGACGTCACCTGGGTGACAGACAGCCGGGACTGCACCCTCGTTCACAGGAACTCTGGAGGAGCAGTGGTGGAGGACCTCGGCGTCGGCACCTGCGATCTCGACCTGGCGTGGGACGGAGACGCCGAGCAGCCGACGCGCAAGATCGAGATCGAAGGCTGCGAGCTGACCGACTAGAACGCCGGCACGAAACGACCCTGCCAGTACGGCAGAGGCTCGATCGTACTGCGCGCTCCCGGACCACCGGGAGCAGACCCTGCGCCCTCTGGCCCCTTCGACGTGTCACTCATCATCGATCTCGAGGACTACGTGCTCGGCATCTCCGAGATGCCGTACTACTGGGGAACGCCGGCAGGCGGCGGCACCGAGGCGCTCAAGGCGCAAGCCGTCGCCGCTCGCTCCTACGCCCTCGCCAAGCAACTCTCGCGGGGAACGGCGGGCAGCAACTCGTGCCAGGCGTGGTGCCACGTGCGAGACACCGCCGTCGACCAGAGGTATGTCGGCTGGGGTCACGGGTGGGACGAGTGGACGGACCCGGTGAACGCCACCGCAGGTGTCGTCATCGCGCATCCCGGGGCACCCACCTCGCAGCAAGGGATCGTCGCCGGGTTCTACTCGA
>JBHHXA010000204.1:0-4592 GCA_046756805.1 Acidimicrobiia bacterium | reverse complement strand
ATCCCCGAGGTCGACCTCGGGATCCCGGTGGCCTGGGGAGGCATCCCCCGGCTCATCCGCGAGATCGGACCTGCTCTCACGAAGGAGCTCGTGATGACCTGCCGTCCGTTCAACGCAGACGAGGCGCATCGGATCGGGTTCGTCAACGACGTCGTGCCCGATGAGGATCTCGATGACGCGGTCGAACGCCTCGTCGCCGTGCTCGTGGCAAAGCCGCGCGCTGCCCTGATTGCCACGAAGCGACACGCCAACGCGGTGACAGACCAGATGGTGGGCACGATGCGCGCCTGGTCCGATGCAGATGGCCTCGTCGCCGCGCTTCAGGATCCCGAGGCGCAGGCGGCCGGAGCGAGGTATCTGGAGGCGGTCAGGGCGCGCCGAGCCCGGTGAGTCAGGGCGGGGCCTTGCACTGCCAGTGTTTCGGGCCACCGTGCTCGAACAGCCAGGCGGCGTTCACGACGTTCCAATACGGAACGTACGGGCCCCCCTCCCCGTAGGTTGGTGCGCCCGTCTCGACGGAGACCCAGTCCCAGGTGCCGCGGAGGAACTGGAAGAGACCCGCCGCGGATGATCTGGGGTTGTCGGCCCGGGGGTCGCCCTGGGACTCGCAAGCGACGATCCGAAGACCCCAATCGACGGCGTGGTCCGGGAAATGGGCGGCCACGAGGGAACGCCAGCGTTCTACCGCAGAAACGCGGACGTCTCCTGCGTCGCTGTACGGCCCGTTCAGCGTCTCGATCTCTGTGAGCCGGGCTTCTGTGCGGTAGCCGCCGAGGGCGTCCGACATCTCGGGCAGGGCGCTCTGCACCATCGCTCCCGGGATGGCGATCGTCACCACGAACACGGCGGCGAGATGTCTGATGGAGGTGGTCATGACCGATGCCTTCTCTGTGGCTGCGCCGGGTGGCGCCTGCTCGGAGACGGCGCGTAACACACGATCTCCAAGTGTTCGGGGTACCCGCCGGCCGGGCGAGCGGCCCGAATGCTATCGACCGTGTGCGCTACGTCGAATCGAGGACGGTCGACGGATCGTCATCGAGCGGCGCAAAGAGATCGACTGAATTGCCGTCGGGGTCGTGAACGGATGCGTAGCGCTGTCGCCATGGGGCATCGAACGGTGCGAGATGCGAGGTGTGGCCGGCGGCGACCACGGTTTCGTGGACCGAGTCGACGTCGGCGGGCGACCCGCATGCAAAAGCCAGCGAGATTCGTCCCCGGCCGCTCGCCGGGGCATAAGCGGCGTCGAAACTCGCCATGAGCTCGTCGGTGTCGAACATCAGCGTGATGCCCCCCTCGAGCTCCGCTTCGACATGGGCCTCACCGGCCTGGTCCGGGGCGATGTCGAGCCCGAGCAGTCGGTAGAACTCGAGCGATCGGCCCATGTCGCGAACCGCGATCCCGATGACCGTCAGTCGTGCCGTCACGGTCTCTCCCTCCTCGTCCTGTGTCCCAAGGTACCGGCCCCCTGCGACACGTTCCGGACCTGCCGCGCCAGCCGGCGGTCTCATGTGTTCCGAAGTCGATCCAGCGCGAACGGGGACCGCTGGCCGCCCCGTCAGCCCGCGCCGACCCGCACCCTTGCCCGGGCTCTGCGATCGGCGACGATGAGGAGGATCGCGGCGGTCGCCAGCGCGCCTGCCACGAAGCCGAACGCGACGCCGAAACCGAGGGTGTCCGCCACGGTGCCGACGATGAGCGGGGCCAGCCCGGAGCCGAGGAAGATCCCGCCCTGGACGAATCCGGTCGATGCCGCGGGTATGTCGGGATGGGCTCGGACGACTGAGAACGTCATGAGTCCCGGCCAGGCCCAGCCGGTGGCGAACGCGACCAGCACGATGATCGCAAACGTCGTCCCCGACGCCACCGTGGACAGCCCGAAGACCGCAGACCCGGCGACCAGCAGGACGGCCATCTCCGGCAGTCCTCTCCCGCCGCGACGGGCGGTCGAGCCGGTGACGGTCGACGAGGGCGCCCCAGGTGAGCCGGGCGAGGATGCTGACGAAGGCGCCCGCCGACAGGAGGAGACCTGCCGACTCCAGGCCGATCCCGGCATCGACCGAGGCCGACACCCCGAAGTTGGCGAGGGCGGTCGGGGCGAAGGTGGCGAACACGGCCCCGGGGAAGAGGATGAGCAGTCCTGGTCTACGGCGGATGCGTACGTCGGGTCTCGTGATCGTGGGCGCTGCGCTCGAGGCTCCGTCGCGCGGCACGAGCAGGACCACGAACACGCCGAGGACCGCCCCCGCGACATACGCCCAACGCCAGCCGACCGTCGTGACGATGGTCGGCACCAGCAGCCCCGCGAGCAGAGCCGACGACGGGATCCCCGCATGCTTGAGCCCGAAGGCGATGCCGTGGCGTCCGGGAGCTACCGAGCCGGCAAGGGCGAGGTTTGCGGACGGATTGGAGAACGAGTACGAGCCGGCGGCGGCGGCGAGGAGCACGGCGAGCACCCATACCGACCGGGCCCCGGCAGCGATCGCAGCCAGAATGACGGACGAGATGAGGATGTTGAGGCGCAGGGCCTTGTGCCATCCCACCCTTTCCACGACTCTCCCCGCGGGAGGCGACCCGGCTGCGCTGGTGAGGAAGAAGACCGCGGTGAGCGCACCCAGCCCCCGCGGTCCGAAACCCAACTCGTCGCCGATGCGGAGCGCGGCCGCCCCGAGCAGGAACACCGGCAAGGCGCTAACGGTGACCGCGAGGATCGACAGCGTCAACATCCGCACCGGAAGGGGTCTCGATTCAGGCATCGGGCGATGGTACGAGGTCCGCGCCCTCCCCACGTCAGCCCGTCCTGGATGCCGGGGTAGCGTCCCGCCCATGCCCGAGGGACACACCATCCATCGCATCGCAGGGCGGCATCGTGACCTGTTCGGCGGATCTGCGGTGCGAGCCTGGTCCCCGCAGGGCCGGTTCGCGGACGGGGCTGCCGACCTCGACGGCACCCTCCTCGAAGACGTCGAGGCGTACGGCAAGCATCTCCACTACCGCTTCGCATCGGATCGGATCCTCCATGTCCACCTGGGACTCATCGGGCGGTTCGCCACCCACCGCGGTGAGGTTCCCGAGCCCACACCCGGGACCCGGCTGGCCATCGCCAACGAGGACGGCGCTGCCTATCTGTCGGGGCCGATGACCTGCGCCCTCGTCACTCCCGAGGAGGCGGCTGCCACCGCCGCCAAGCTGGGGCCAGACCCTCTGCGCTCCCGGGGCGGTGCCCGGGCCTTTGCCGCGGCCCTGGCGCGACGACGCATCCCGATCGGCGCCGCGCTCTTGGACCAGGCCGTCGTCGCCGGGATCGGGAACGTCTACCGCGCGGAGATCCTGTTCCTCTGTGGCATCCACCCCGGCACTCCGGCGAACCGGCTCGTTGCCGACGACGTGGACTGTCTGTGGCGCACGATCGGCAACCAGCTTCGCCGCGGGCTGCGAATGGGTCGGATCGTCACCGTCTCCCTGGGCGATGTCGGCGCTCGCAGCCGGGAGGCTCTTGCGGATGACGACCGGCGCTACGCGTATCACCGGGACGGCCTGGCGTGTCATCGTTGCGGCACTGAGATCCGCCGCATGGAGATCGCAGGCAGGGCCACCTGGTGGTGCCCATCGTGTCAGCCGGCTGCGGTGGTAGCGCGCCCGGCATCGGGCAGGGAATGAATCGCGCCACCGCGATGCTGAACAGCGTGGAGCCCGGGCCTGTGCCCCGGCCAGAAGTAGAACCCGCGTCGCCGAGACGAAACGAGAGGGAGCGACCCCATGTCGGACAGCCTCTTCCCCGCCCTGAACGAGGACTGGGAGCCAACCCGTGCCACGTTGCACCAGTACGCCAACGCCGTGGGGGTCATCCCGCGGGCACACGCCGTCGCCCATCCCAAGTGGTGGCATATTTCGCTGAAGGTCCGCTCCAACGGTCTCACCACCGACACCATGGGGCTTCCCGGCGGCGGTACGTTCCACATCCGCATGGACCTCAGGAGCCACGAGGTCGTCATCGACACCAGCACCGGTGTCACCAGGTCGATCTCCATGACCGAAGGGCTCACCGGCACCGAGTTCGGGGACAAGCTCATCGCGACGGTCGCCGAGCTGGGCCTCGAAGGTGACTACGTGCGGGAGAAGTTCGAGAGCGACGATGCCAGGGAGTACGACCCGGCGTCGGCGCGCACCTTCTTCGATGCGCTCGTGAACATCGACTACGTCCTCGAGCAGCACCGATCGACCCTCGAAGGTGACATCGGGCCGCTCCAGGTGTGGCCGCACGGGTTCGATCTCGCGTTCGAATGGATGGGCACCCGCACCGAGACGTACGACGGCCAGGTGCTCCCATCGCAGCTCAACCTCGGCTGGTATCCCGGTGGCGAAGCGTACTTCTACTCCAACCCGTGGCCGTTCGAGAAGGACGAGCTGCTCGCCACCGAGCTGCCTCACGGCGCCGTATGGCACACCGAGGGGTGGGAAGGCTCGATGATGCTGTACAGCGATCTCGTCGGCGATCCCGATGCCGGGCAGAAGCTGCTCGACTACGCCAGGGCCGTCTACGACGTCGCCGCCAAGACGCTCACGGCATAGATCACTCTCACGGCACCATCCCT
>JBHHXA010000203.1:0-4602 GCA_046756805.1 Acidimicrobiia bacterium | reverse complement strand
AGACCCGGTCCAGCATGAAACACACCGCGTCTGCCGTGACGAGCGGCACCTTGCCCGTCGCGGTGAACAGCCGGCGGAGATGCTCCACGGTATCCGGGGCGGCTCCCTCCCAGTCGACGACCTCGACCACCGGATTGCGGAAGGCCGGTGCGAAGAAGTGGGTCACGGTGCACCGAGCGGTGTGGCTGAGGCCGCCGAAGATCCGGGCTGCAGGCAACGAGCTCGTGTTCGAGGTCAGCAGAGCCGTCGGCGCGACGATGGACTCGATCCGCTCGAAGATCTCCCGCTTCAGGTTCAGGTTCTCTGTAGCGGCCTCAATCACCCAGTCGCTGCCCGCGAGGTCTTCATAATCGAGCGTGGTGTGGAGTTTGGCAGCGACACCGTCTGCTTCGGGCTGCGTCAGCTTGCCGCGTGCGACGCCCTTTGCGGCGTACGCTTCGATTCGCTCCGTGGCGGCGCGCAGCGGCGCCTCGTCGACGTCGACCAACACGAGCTCGAGACCGGCGATGGCGCTCTTCAGGTAGTACGCGATGTCGGGCCCGATCGTCCCGGCTCCTACGACGCCGACCTTCTTGGGAAGGGGGTGTGTGGTGGTTCCGAGCAACGGGTTACCGAGACCTGCCGTCAACGATCCAGCTCCTCGAGCGCTGCGAGTACCTTCTCCGGAGTGATGGGCAGATCGCGGATGCGGACTCCCACCGCATCGAAGACCGCGTTGCCGATCGCAGGCGCCGTGGCGACGATCCCCGGCTCGCCGGCGCCCTTGGCGCCGAACGGGCCGAACGGGTCGTCCGTCTCGACGAACTCGAGCTCGATCGGGAAGTCGAGATCTGCGGCCGTCGGCAGCTTGTAGTCCGTGAACCCCGGGTTGAGGATCCGGCCGCCCTCGCTCTTGATCTCCTCGTACAGGGCGTAACCGACCCCCTGGGCGATGCCTCCGTACATCTGGCCCCGCAGTGCCTGCGGGCTGAGGACCCGCCCCACGTCCGTGACGGCGACGAGCCGGAGGACCTTCACCTCCCCCGTGTCGACGTCCACCTCCACCTCGGCGCCCTGCACACCGAAGGTGTAGCTCGCAGACATGTTTCCGTACCCGACGTCCCAGTCCGGAAGCTCGGTGGGTGGCTCGTAGAAGGCCTCCTCGGTGAAGACCGTTCCCACACCTCCCTCCTTGGCGAAGTGCGCCGCCCGCAGGAGCCTTCCCAGCTCGACCTGGAAACAGGCCTCATCGGGAGCTCCCGGGACGAACAGCACGCCGTCTGCCAGATCGAACTGGTCGGCAGTCACGGATCGGTGGTCGAAAGCCGCCTTCGAGACCTCGCCTCCCATCGCCTCCATGCGTGCCAGGTTCCGCTCGACCTCGTCCGGGTAGAGCTTCTCGGCGTGGGCGAAGATCCGGGCTCGCAGCTTCTCGCTGGCCTTGACGGCGGCGTTCCCCGCCATGAAGGCGCCGCGGCTGGCGTGGGTGCCGACATCCCACGGGCTCGTGGCCGTATCCGTCTCGTTGATGTGAACGTGATCGGGAACGACACCGAGCGCCTCGGCGACCATCAGCGTGAGCGCAGAATGCAGCCCCTGTCCCATCTCGACACCGCCGTAGGACACGTTGACGTGGCCGAAGTCGTCGAGCTTGAGGATGATCCCGCTGCCGTCCGAAGCATAGATCTTGCCCCCTCCCCCGACGTTGATGAGCGCCGCCATGCCGACCCCACGAGCGACTCGGCGCTCGCCGTCCCGCTTCTCCCTCCAGCTGAGCCTCGCGGCCGTGCGATCGAGGCATTCCTCCAAACCACAGGTCGCCAGTTCGAGACCCATTGGTGTCAGGTCGCCGGGCTCGTTGCGGTTGAGGAGCCGCATCTCGTAGGGGTCGATGCCGGCCGCGGCCGCCAGATCGTCCAGGTTGCTCTCGATCGGCCACGTGACCTCGGGATTGCCGTAGCCCCGCATGGCCTGGCAGTACGTGTTGTTCGTGTAGACGATCTTCGAGTCGAACCGCACCGCCGGCACCCGGTACAGGGAGGTTGCGGCGACCAGCATGACGTTGGGATAGGTGGCCCCCCACGACGTGTACGCCCCGTTGTCCTGCTCGACGTCGATCTCACGGAAGGTGAGCCTGCCCGTCTCATCGCAGCCCTGGCGGATGAAGATGCTCGCGGACTGCCTGGGGGACAGATACGAGAACTCCTCGAATCGGTCGTACACGATCCGGACCGGCTTGCCGGTGCGCCAGGCGAGGAGAATCGAGATGTACTCGTAGGCGTGGGTGTCGAGACCCGTGCCGAACGCACCGCCGACCGCAGGCACGACGACCCGCACGTTGCGGCCGTCGAGTCCGAGTGCCGACATGATCCGGTTGAAGTCGCGTTGCGCGAGGAACGGGATCTGCGTCTTCGTGGTGATCGTGAGGTGCCCGCTGCGATCGAACTCGGCGAGGCACCCGGACGTCCCCAGGGCCGCCTGCTGGATCCGCGGCACCGTATAGCGGCCCTCGACCACGTGCGCCGACGCCCGCTGCGCGGCATCGAGATCTCCGGACGAGTGCGTGCAAGACAGCGCCACGACGTTCGACGCGACGGTGCGTCCCGCCGGATCACGGTCGTGCACCAACACGGCATCGGCTGCCAGCGCGTCATCGACCGTGAAGACTGCGGGCAGGGCCTCGTACTCGACTTCGATGAGATCCACCGCCTGCCGTGCGATCTCCGGATCCGTGGCGGCCACTGCGGCAACCTCGTCGCGGAACTGCCGCACCTTCTCGCTCTTCAGCACCTCGTTGTCGCGCATGAACCCGTAGCGAAACCCGGGCAGGTCTGCGGCGGTGACGACGGCCCGCACCCCCGGGAGGGCCTCTGCCCGCGACGTGTCGATGGCGACGATGCGGGCGTGGGCGTGCTCGCTGAACTTGACGGCGCCGTGCAACATCCCCGGCACGACGATGTCCTGGATGTAACGGGCGGTGCCCCCGAGCTTGTCCGCTCCTTCGGGTCGCCGCGCCTCGGTGCCGACGTGACGGAACTTGCTCACGTCGCGGCCTCCTCGGCGAGCGTTTCCGCAGCGGCCCGAATCGCCTCGACGATCTGGACGTATCCGGTGCACCTGCACAGGTTTCCGGTCAGGGCGTAACGGATTTCGTCGTCGGACGGGTCCGGGTGCTCGGCGAGGAGCGCCACCGTCGCCATCACCATGCCCGGTGTGCAGAACCCGCATTGGGCGCCGCCGAAGTCCAGGTACGACCGCTGCACCGCCGAGAGCCTCCCCCCCGGCTCGAGAAGGCCTTCGACCGTGGTGACCCGCTTTCCGTCCGCCTCGCAGACCGGATAGAGACAGGCGACCACCGCCCTGTCGTCGACGAGCACCGTGCAGGCTCCACACTCGCCCTCACCGCAACCCTCCTTCGTCCCGGTCTCTCCGAGTGTGTCGCGGAGTAGATCCAGCAGGGTCCGGTGCGGCTCCACCTCGAGGCTCACGGTGTTGCCGTTCAGTTCCATGGCGACCGCGGCTCTCATGGAGCGCTCCCGCCCGGATCACGGAAACCCTCCAGCGCTCTCTGCACGTATACGCCGACGAGGCGGGTGCGGTACCGGGCGGTGGCGCGAACATCCGTGATGGGCGCCACCTCCTCCCGGGCCCTGGCTCGAGCGAGCGCGACGACGGTGTCGTCCAGCGCCGAACCCGCGACGACCGCCTCCGTGCCGGGGAGCCGCATGGGCACCGGCGCCACCGCACCCGCGGCGATACGGCAGCACGAGACCACGGCACCATCCGTCTCGATCTGCACTGCGACGCTGGCGATGGCGATATCCATCTTCACCCTGCCCTTTCGCAAGAAGATGGTCCTCGCTCCTTCGGGCTGCGGATCGACCAGAACCGACACGAGGATCTCGTCCGGCGCCTTGGCGGTGGCACCCGGACCCGTGAAGAACTCGTCGAGGGGCATCTCCCGGACGCCGGCGGGGCCACGCAATTCGACCGCGGTCCCGTACACGAGCAGAGGCGGCGCCGCGTCCGCACCGGGCGAGGCGTTGCAGAGGTTGCCGCCGAGCGTGGCAACGTTCCGGATCTGGGGGCTACCGATGACGCGGATCGAGTCGACCAACGCAGGGAGACGGGTCCTCACCGCCTGGTGCGCAGCGATGTCGGTGAACGGCACCGCAGCGCCGATCCGCAGCCGCTCGCCGTCCTCTACCCCGTCGAGCTCAGGAACATCTCGCAACGAGATCAGCGCGGGAGGAGGGTCGCCGCCGTTCATCTGCACCAGGAGGTCCGTGCCTCCTCCGATGAACCTGGCTCCGGGCACCTCGGCCACGAGGCCGAGTGCCTCGTCGAGGCTGCGGGGCCGGTGATAGGCGTAGCTCACGATGCGGTGACCCCGGATCGGCCGAGATCTGCGATCTCGGCGACGGTGAATCCTGCCTCTGCCAGCACCGACTCGGTGTGCTCGCCGAACGCAGGAGCGAACGGGAGCGTGCGGCCGACGGCATCGAGGTGGGGAGTGGACACGGCCGGCGGGGGCAGCCGCACCACGTCACCTGCCGGGGTCACGGTGCGTAGCGCCGTCTGCTCGACGAACCCCAGACTCGCCACCTCCTCGATGGCGCTGAT
>JBHHXA010000202.1:0-4627 GCA_046756805.1 Acidimicrobiia bacterium | reverse complement strand
GCGCTTCGTGCAGTAGTGGATGAGCTCGACGGCCAGCCTGTGACCCTGCGCGGGGGGAAACGCGCTCATCCCCACGTACGCGGATTGGTGGTACCAGTTCATCGAGTTCCCGCGCAGCTCGTGGGGGGCGAGGCCCTGGTCGGCGCCGTACGCGATGTATTGCGCGAGCGCAGGGACCACCTGGTAGTAGCTGATGTGGATCACGTTCATCTTCGTGAGATCGAGACCCGCGAAGAGACGGGCCATGTCGGACTTCGAGTACACGGCCATCCCGGACTGCCCGATCCGGCCCCGTGCCGCAGGGTGGTCGGGATCGAGACCCTCGTGTGAGACGAGGTCGTACACGAGGTTGTAGAACTGCTGTCCGAAGTAACCGATCATCCCTTGCTCCGCCAGCAGGTCCATCCGCTCCCGCGTGTGCTCGGGAAGGCCGTAGCCGATCACCGGCTGGTTGGCCCAGTGCATGAACTGGTACTGCGCGGCGAGGTTGCCCCGCGTAAACGGAAACGCGCCGGGGGCGCCGATATCCTCGATCTCGAGGTGGGCGACGTCGTGTGGGAAGTAGGCCGACTTCAGGGGGAGACCGGATTGCGTCTCCGGTGCCGTGGCTCGATCGGGGGCGGCGTCTCCGAACCGGGCGACCATCCTGCCGTAATGCGCCTCCCACTCTTCGGCCATCTGACGCGACCGGGCAAGTGTCGCTTCGTCGAACACCGCGCATTCCCTTCTCTGGTACTGCTGTTGTTTACCTAACGATCGTTCGTTATGGTAACGCTACGACGGACGCGCAAGCAAGGAGGGTCTCATGGCCCGCGACGTCTACATCGCCGAAGGTCTGAGAAGCGCGATCGGCAAGTTCGGGGGGAGCCTCCGATCGCTTCGTGCGACCGAGTATGCGACCACGGTGACCAGCGCGTTGCTGAGCCGCACCGAGATCCCCACCGACTCCGTCGACCTCGTCATCGGCGGGATGGTCCTCCAGGACATGACCGAGTCGAACCCGGCTCGCATCGTCGCCATGCGGTCCGGTATCCCACACTCTGTGCCGGCCTTCACGGTCAACATGCAGTGCTGCTCATCGATGAACGCGATGATCCTGGCCGCACAACGCGTGGCGCTCGAGGCGGCGGAGGTGGTCCTGGCGCTCGGGCTCGAGTCGATGAGCAACGCACCGCACATGGTGCCCGGCTCACGATGGGGTCACCGGCTCGGGCACGGTGAGTTCATCGACACCGTCCGCGAATGCACCCTCGCAGGATCGAAGATGTGGGGCGATCCGGCCTACATGGTCGACGTCGCAGAGCACCACGCCGTCGTCGACGGGATCAGCCGGGCGGAGATGGACGAATACGCCGTCGTGTCACACACCCGGGCCGCAGCAGCGGCAGAGGCGGGGCGATTCGACGACGAGATCGTGCCGGTCGAGGTGCCCGCTCGCCGCGGTGAGCCCGCGATCTTTGCCGCAGACGAGAATCCGCGGCCCGGCACGAACACCGAGATCCTGGGCAAGCTCCCCACGGTGCACCCCGAGGGTGCTATCACCGCAGGCAACGCGGCGAGCATCAACGATGGGGCGGCTGCGGCCATCGTCTGTAGCGAGGCGGCACTTGCCGAGTACGGGCTGCGGCCGCTGGCTCGAATCGTGATGGAGGGAACCGCAATGGTGGGTTGCGATCCCAACCTGATGGGTTACTCCTGTGTCGACGCACTCGATGCTGCGCTCGCAGGCGCAGGCAAGACCGTCGAGGACCTCGATCTCATCGAGTGCAACGAGGGCTTCGCCGTCCAGTTGCTTGCTTGTGAGCGCGCAGGGCGGTGGCCCAGGGAGCGGCTCAATGTCGATGGCGGGTCGGTGGCGCTGGGCCATCCGGTGGGGATGTCCGGTCTGCGCATCGCGATCCACGCGGCAAAGGCGCTACATCAGCGCGACCTGCGGCTCGCCGGGGCCACGATTCCCGCGGGGAGCGGCCTCGGCACGGCTGTTCTTCTCGAGCGGGTCGCGTGAGCTTCACGGGTTGTCTCAGGCGGCTCCTCCGGTAACCTGGTCGCACAATCGAACGCCGACCGGAGAGCGTTTCCTGAAAAGCGCCAGCCCTCACGTGGTGAGGTGACGAGGCAGAGGGAGAATCGAGCAGTCGGCGGGTGCCCTCTCGGCTACCCATGGTCGTGACGGAGTGGAGCAAAACCCGGTGGTGACGCCGGGCACAGAGGCCCTCCGGAATGGGGCGGGATCCCATCCCGCAGCGGCGCTCCTCCGGTCCCGACAAGGGAGGTCGCGCGCGATGTGCGGGATCATGGGATACGTGGGGCCACGCCAGGCGGCACCCCTGCTGCTCGACGGGCTGCGAAGGCTCGAATATCGGGGGTACGACTCCTCGGGGATCGCGGTCACGAACGGTGCGATCAGCGTTCGGAAGGCCGAGGGCAAGATCGACAGGCTGGCCGATCTGCTCGATGCGGAGCCGCTAGCAGGGACGGTCGGCATCGGGCATACCCGATGGGCGACACACGGCGTGCCGAGCGATGCCAACGCGCATCCCCATGCCGATCCCTCCGGCGAGTTCGTCGTCGTGCACAACGGCATCATCGAGAACTTCCAGCAGCTTCGTGAAGGGCTCGAGGCCGAGGGGCACGGGTTCGCCTCGGACACCGACTCTGAGATCCTGGCTCACCTCGTTTCCCGGCACTACGACGGAGATCTCGTCACGGCGGTTCGCGATGCGATCGCCCGCGCCCACGGTGCGTTTGCGCTCGTGGTCGTGTCCTCACACGAGCCGGATCGCATCGTTGCGGTGCGTCGGGTCAGCCCGCTCATCGTCGGTCTTGGGGACGGCGAGACGTTCCTCGCCTCGGACATACCCGCCGTGCTACACCACACGCGCGAGTTCCTCATCGTCGAGGACGGCGAGATGGCCATCGTCGACAGGGATGGGGCAACGATCGAGCGGATCGAGGGCGGTCGCATCGACCGGGAGGTGCTGCACGTCGACTGGGATGCGAGCAGGGCCGAAAAGGGCGGCTACGAGCACTTCATGCTCAAGGAGATCCACGAGCAGCCGACGGTCGTGACGGAGACGGTCGCGGGCCGCCTCGACGCCGATGGTGCGGTATGGCTCGACGGTGTCGATTTCGACGACCGCTTTGCACGCGATCTCGACCGGATATGGGTCACGGCCTGCGGCACCGCCTACCACGCAGGACTCGTCGGACAGGAGATCTTCCGGCGGATCCTTCGCATCCCGACGTCGGTCGAGTACGCCCACGAGATGCGGTATGCAGCGCCGATCATGAACGGGACCACTCTGACGGTCGCCATCAGCCAGTCGGGGGAGACACTGGACACCCTGGAGGCCGCCCGTCTTGCCGGCGATCTCGGGTCGCGGGTGCTCGCGCTGACGAACGTCGTAGGCAGCACGCTGAGCAGGGAAGCAGACGACGTCTTGTATACGCGAGCCGGCCCCGAGATCTCGGTGGCGTCGACGAAGGCGTATCTCGCGATGCTCGTCGGGCAATACTTGCTCGCCCTGCGCATCGGGCGGGCGCGCGGGGCCGTCGACGAGCCGCTCTCCGAGCGCATCTCCCACGGCCTCCATCTGCTCCCGGAGCACCTCGATCGAGTGCTGGAGCGGGAGCAGGCGGTGCTCGCCGCGGCGAAGTCGCTCGTCGAGGCGCAGGACGTGTACTTCATCGGGAGGGGCCTCGACTACGCCGTTGCCATGGAAGGTTCGTTGAAGCTGAAGGAGATCAGCTATCTCCACTCGGAAGCCATGCCTGCGGGCGAGTTGAAGCACGGGACGCTGGCTCTCGTCACCGACGGGACCCCGGTCGTCGCCGTCATCACTCAGGGCGCTGTGTACGACAAGATGCTCTCGGCCGTCAAGGAGGTAGGGGCGCGCCGGGGCAAGGTGATCGCGGTGGCGTACGAGGACGACACCGAGATCGGCAAGCATGTCGACGAGGTCATCGGCATTCCGAGGACGGACGATCTGCTCGGTCCCGTCACCGCAGCAGTTCCGCTCCAGCTCCTGGCGTACCACGTCGCCCGGCTTCGGGGGAACGACATCGACCAGCCCAGGAACCTGGCGAAGAGCGTCACCGTGGAGTAACGCTGCCGCGAGGGCGCAGGGTGCTCTCCGGTCGGTCCGCCCGGACCGTGCTCGTGGGTAGCCTGCATGCCCATGGAGATCGTTGGCCTGGGTGTCGACCTCGCTGAAATCGACAGGGTTCGGCACCTGCTGCACAAGTACGGGGAGCGGTTCAAGGGCCGCTGCTTCACCGACCACGAGTGGGCCTACGCTCACCGCTTCTCCGACCCTTCGGGAAGGCTCGCCGCCCGTTTCGCAGGCAAGGAGGCCGTGATGAAGAGCCTGTACACGGGTTGGCGCAGGCTGCGTTGGAAGGACATCGAGATCACCGGTGGGGGCCCACCCCGGGTGAATCTGTCGAGGACGGCTGCGCATCGGGCCGAGATGCTGCGTGTGGAGAAGGTGCTCATCACCATCACCCACACGGCCGGCAGCGCACTCGTCTTTGCGATGTCGATGGGTGAGGGTCCGCCGGAGGGGTTCCCGCGGGTGTATCCGCCCGGACAGCTCCCCGACTCCGGCCGGTAGGTCTGCTGGTTTCG
>JBHHXA010000201.1:0-4639 GCA_046756805.1 Acidimicrobiia bacterium | reverse complement strand
CGTCTCCAACAGTTCACGTCTCTGTGCTTCGCTCATCTCATCCTCCGACCTCGGCGACCCATCCTTCCGGTCCACCCCCAGGCAAGCCGCCGGCCAGCAGGGCAAGCGCCTCCGGCGGAACGGGGACGAACGCTTCCTCGACCCAGATGCCCGCAGCCACGGCGACCCCGCTGCGGGCATGACCGGCGGAGCCCCACTCCACATAGTCGACGATCGCCTCCGGATCACCGAACGCCTCGGCCTCGTAGAGAGCCAGTTCACCCTCGCGGCGCCCGACGGTGCCCACTTCCCCGCCCGCGGTGGCCGTGAAGTCCACCCCGATGACCTCGGGCGGCGGACCGGAGCCGAGAGCGACGGCGAGGACCTCGCCGACGCCGAGCTCGATGTCGGGCAGGGGCCAGTAGTCGGGGAACTGGCAGAGCCACAGCCCATCCGTCGAGCCCGCACCCGACCCCACGTTGCGGATCACGACGTACGGAGCTTCCCCGAATACGAGCTGGGCCATGGCGAATGCGGCCGTCCCACTCCCGGGGTCGGTGGAGGTGGTCTCTGGTGGCGACGTGCTGGTGGTCGCCGACGTCGACGGAGGCTGGGCCCCGGTCACCGATGGTGGGGGAGGGAGGGTGGTCACCGTCGTGACCGCGGTGCCGGGGACGGTCGCTGTGGATGTCTGCGGTGGCGAGGTACCCAGCTCGTCGTCACCCGAGCACGCGGTCGCCAGCGACACGAAGGCCACTGCGAGGGCGAGCCTGGTCATCGAATGCCAGCCTACCGGCGGTGTGCGGAATCGCTCGCGAGCCGTACGACGGGACGGAGACCGGGTGGCGCGGCTTCGGCGGCCCGGTTCGTGTCAGAATGTGCGCCCGAGGAAGGACAGGAACTCGTGCAGGTCGTCGATCTCATGACCACGGATGTGATTGCGGTGTCACCGGACACGCCGATCAAGGATGCGGCACGGCTCATGTTCCGTCACAGGGTCAGCGGTCTGCCGGTATGTGACGCCGAGTCCTGTCTCGTCGGGATCATCACCGAGGCCGACTTCCTGCGTCTCGAGGTGGCACGGGTCACGGCTTCGGAGCCGCAGCCGATCGAGACGGTGGGCCAGGTGATGAATCGCGGGGTCGTCACGGTCAAGCCGGAGCAGTCGATCGCGGATGCCGCACAGGTGATGGTCGTGCAGGACGTGAAGCGGTTGCCCGTTGTTGGTGACGGGGACAGGATCCTCGGCATCATCTCCCGTCTCGATGTCGTTGCGGCATTCACCAGACCCGACGAGGTCATCGAGGACGAGATCCGGGAGGACGTTCTGCGGCGTGTGCTCTTCGTCGACCCGAACGACATCGACCTCCGTGTCACGAACGGAGTGGCTTCCTTCTCCGGTGAGATCGGCACCCGGAACGAGTCGAGGCTTCTCGGGGAACTGGTGCGGAGGCTCGACGGCATCGTGCGCGTCGACAACTCGCTGACCTGGCGGCTAGACGACAGGTGAGAGAGGGCGCTCCCCGGACCGTTGCCGGTGCCGGCGACGTGGCTCTCGCGACGTTGCCGGTCAGCCATGGCGAGGGCGGGCCGACGGTGATCGCCGCACATGCGACCGGCTTCATCAAGGAGCTGTGGCTGCCCGTCCTGTCGGACCTCGCAGAGGCGGTCCCCGCGTTCGAGGCCATCTGCTTCGATCATCGAGCCCATGGCGACAGCGGCGCCCCACCCCCTCCCTATGACTGGTGGGATCTCGGTAGAGACGTGCTTGCGGTGGTGGGCGGGAGATCGTCCGTCATCGGGGTGGGCCATTCGTGTGGCGCGGCGGCGCTCGCCCTCGCCGAGCTCATGGCGCCCGGCACCTTCGCTTCGCTCGTCCTGATCGAACCGATCATCCTGCCCCCGGGGACCGAGGTGCCTCCGGATCTCCCGATCGCGACGACGGCCCGGCGACGTCGCGTGCGATTCCCATCGCGCGACGCAGCTGCAGCCGGCTGGCAGTCGAAGGAGCCGTTCTCACGCTGGGACGCCAGGGTGTTCGAGGCGTACGTTGCTCACGCTCTCCGTCAGACGGCGGACGGGTTCGAGCTGAAGTGCTCACCGGAGTCGGAATCTGCCTTCTATCTGTCGGCGTTCAGGCTCGATGCGTTCGCCACACTCGGCAGGCTCAACCTGCCCGTCGTGCTCGTAGCCGGCGAAGAGACCGAGCCCCATCTGCGGGGGATGATCGACGCCATCGGGTCCGCCCTTCCCGACGTGGTCTCCGAAGTCGTGCCCGGCGGGTCGCACCTCGCACCCATGGAGTCACCCGGCTTCGTGGCTGGGCTCCTCGCCCCTCTCATCGCCGAACGGCTCCGCAGCGATCATCGGTAACATCCGCGCCGTGCTGCTGCCACCTCGAGAGATCGCCGCGCTGGATCGCCTCCTCGACGAGGACGATGCGGGCTACCGGTTTGCGGTGGTCCCGACCTCCGCCGACCCGTTGACCTTTGTTCGCGCCGGGGGTCCACTCTTCGGGTCGGCACAGTTCTTCTCGACTCCTGACGGAACCGCCTGGGCAGGCCTGGGGTCGGCGTGGTCGTGCTCGACGGCGGGAGCCTCGAGGTTCGATCGCTTGCGATCGGCGTTGCGATCGTTCGGGAAGGTCCCTGAGCCGTTTCGGATGCTCATGGGGTTCTCGTTCTCGTCCGATGGACCGAGGACGGAGGAGTGGCGAGGCTTCGGCGGCGCCGATCTCGTGTTGCCTGAGCTTGCCGTCGGGTGCGATGGCTCCGAGACCTGGCTCATGGCCGCGGTCCCGCCTGGGGCGGACGCCAATTCGGTCGTAGCCGTGCTGGAGGCTCTCGATGTTCCCGGCGAGCTCTCCGCTCCGGATCCGGGCCCGCACTCGGCGTCGAGCCTCCCGGCACCGGCGGCCTGGAGGCTGGAGGTCGAAGAAGCCGTCGCTGCGATACGCGCAGGCTCGCTCGACAAGGTGGTGTTGGGACGGTCAGTCGTGCTCGAGTCGGAGCGCCGTCAGGCCCCGTTCGACCTCGTGGGGCATCTCTCGGTGGCGTATCCGCAGTGCTTCGCCTTCGGGTGGCAGAACGGAGACAGAGTCTTCGTGGGTGCCAGCCCTGAGCTCCTGCTCGAGAAGCGGGACGGGGAGCTTCGTCTCAACCCGCTCGCCGGCTCTGCCGCACGGGGGGAGGGTGAGGAGGAGGACGAGCGGCTCGGACGGGGGCTGATGACGAGCGACAAGGATCTGCACGAGCACCGGATCGTCGTCGAGGACATCGGGGCCAGGCTGGAGCCGCTCACGAAAACCCTGGTGGTTCCTGCCGAGCCCTCGCTGCGCCGCATGGCGACCGTGCAACACCTATCGACCGAGATCACTGCGACGATCGAGCCATCCGCCTCCTCGTTCGATCTGCTCGATGTGCTGCATCCCACCCCCGCAGTGGGAGGAACACCCCGGGAGGCGGCTTCGAGCTTCATCGAGAAGGTCGAGCAGGTCGACAGAGGCTGGTATTCGGGAGGAATCGGCTGGGTGGGGCTCTCGGGTGATTGCTGCGTCGCGTTGAGCCTTCGCTGCGGGCTGGTGCGGAACGGATCGGCGCGACTGTTCGCCGGTGCAGGCATCGTCGCCGACTCAGACCCTGAGTCCGAGCTCGTCGAGACGCGGCTCAAGTTCCGGCCGCTGCTGGAGCTGCTCTCCGCCACCTGACGGTCCTACAGGACCCGGGCCACCTGCGAGACGATGGCGCGGTGAAGTTCTGCGTTCGTGACCCGGTCGGTCGGGACCTCGATCACGCGGGCGTGTGGCGGCTCATCTGCGAGGACCGTCTCGAGCCCGACCGCGGTGGTCACACGATCTGCCGCCACACCGAATGCTCTGGCCACGCTCACGAAGTCCGTGCCGTGCGGTGTGCCGAAGAGCTTCTCGAAGAGGTCGTGCGGTGTGGCGTCCGCCTGGGGGAGGAGGTGGAAGATCCCGCCGCCGTCGTTGTGGACGACGACGATCGTGGCAGGCAGGTCGAGCCGGGAGGCCGTTGCGATCGCGGTGAGGTCGTGGAGCGCGGCAACGTCGCCGACGAGCGCCACACCCGGCGATCCGGACGCCGCGATCGCCCCGAGGGTCATCGAGATCGTCCCATCGATGCCGCTGGCGCCCCGATTGGCGACGTACCGCACGGGCCGCTCGGTCGAGACACCGAACGCATCGATGTCTCTGATCGGCATCGAAGAGCCGACGCCGAAGACGCCCGCACCGTGTCTCGTCAGCATGCGTGCGACGGCGGGCTCGGTCAGCGCTGGAGCATCGACGAGGATCTCGTCGATGACGGATTGGGCCTTGGCGTCCGCCGCGCGCCACGCGGAACGCCACTCATCGTGGTCACCGGTTGCGATTTTGGCGAGCCCGGCAGCCGTGGCGCCCGCATCTCCCCGGACCACGAGCGATGCGCTTCCTGTGGGGTCCCTCCACCCTGCGGGCTCGACCACGATCTGTGGGACTTCAGGGTGCTCGGCGAGCCACGTCCACAACGCTTTGGAGGTCGGGAGCCCCCCGAACCGGATGACGGCCTCGGGGGGCGACATACTGAGCCATCCGGCCCCGGCCAGAGGATCGCTGCCGGCCACGAGGGCCAGGTAGGCGCCGCCGTCGAGCAGACCCTGGAGC
>JBHHXA010000200.1:0-4648 GCA_046756805.1 Acidimicrobiia bacterium | reverse complement strand
CCGGAGTGGAACATGATCTCCGTCTCCGGCTACCACATCAGGGAGGCCGGCGCCACGGCTGCCCAAGAGGTGGCGTTCACTCTCGCCAACGGTCTGGCATATGTCGAAGCTGCCCGCGATGCGGGTCTCGATGTCGACCGGTTCGCTCCCAGGATCTCGTTCTTCTGGAACGCCCACAACCACCTGTTCGAGGAAGTTGCCAAGTTCCGAGCGGCGCGCCGGATGTGGGCGACCCTGATGCGGGACCGGGTGGGTGCGAAGGACCCTGCCTCGTGGAAGATGCGGTTCCACACCCAGACGGCGGGGTCGACGCTCACGGCCCAGCAGCCGGAGAACAACATCGTCCGCACCACCGTCCAAGCGCTCGCCGGAGTTCTCGGTGGCACGCAGTCGCTGCACACGAACGCGTTCGACGAGGCGCTCGGTCTGCCGACCGCGGTGTCGGCCACCGTCGCACTCCGAACCCAGCAGATCCTCGCCTTCGAGTCAGGAGTCACGGACACCGTGGACCCCCTCGCCGGGTCGTATTACGTCGAGTCCATGACGGACGCCGTCGAAGCCGCCGCGATTCGGCTCATGGAACGAATCGACGATCTCGGCGGTGCCGTCCGCGCCATCGAGGAGGGCTTTCTCCAACGTGAGATCGAGGAGTCCGCGTACCGGTATGCGCTCGAGCTCGAGCGCGGCGACCGAACCGTCGTCGGCGTGAACGAATTCGTCGTCGAAGACGAGGAACCCGCCGCGGTCATGCCGGTCGATCCGCTCCTCGAGGAAGCACAGCGGTCGCGCCTTTCCGAGCTTCGCAGCCGCAGGGACGAAGCCGCGGTCGGCGAGGCGCTGGGAGCGCTGAGCCGGACGGCATCCAGCGAGGGCAACGTTCTCTATCCCATGAAAGACGCGCTCGCCGCGTTCGCCACGGTGGGAGAGGTGTCCGACGTGCTGCGCGACGTGTTCGGTACCTACCGGTGACCGGTGCGATGACGACCGGGACCGACGCACAGGCCCTTCGTCTTCTCATCGTCGGCGCCGGCCCAGCGGGGAACTCGGCAGCGACCACGGCCGCGACGCTCGGTGCGGAGGTCACGCTCGTCGAGGACTCGATCATCGGAGGTGCGGCGCATCTCAGGGACTGCATCCCGTCGAAGGCGATGATCGCGAGCTCGATGCGGCTCGCCGCCATCCGCAGCGCGGCGCGTCTCGGGGTCACGGATGCCGGCGACGTGGCCATCGACATGAAGCGCCTCGGTGATCATCTGAGCCGGATCACCGAGACGCTGGGCCGCGGTGTGGCGGACATGCTCGAGTCCCAGGGCGTCGAGATCGTTCGCGGGCGCGGCCGGTTCACCACCTCCCATTCCGCCGAGGTGGAGTCCGATTCCGGGACCGGCGAGATCGACTTCGACGCGGCTCTGGTTGCTACCGGCAGCCGGCCCTTCGTTCCACCCTGGGCGGACGTCGACGGCGAGCGGATTCTCACGACTCGTCACGCCTATCACCTCGATCAGCTGCCGGAGCACGTCATCGTCGTCGGGTCGGGGGTCACAGGTGTCGAGATGGTCCACATCTTCTCGAGTCTCGGCTCGAAGGTCACCCTGCTCGTGAGCAGACACCACGTGCTGCCCCATCGGGACGCCGAGGTGGTCGCGGTCCTCGAGGACGACTTCCTCCGGCGGGGCGTGGCGTTACTCAAGGGGAGCAGGGCGAACGGGGTGGTGCGGAACGGGTCCGGGGTCACCGTTTCGACCGAGGATGGAAGGACACTCCACGGGTCGCACTGTCTGCTGGCCGTGGGTGCGGTGCCCAACTCTCAGGACCTGGGTCTCGACGCAGCAGGTGTCGAAGCAGACGCCCGGGGCTTCATCTCCGTGGATGAGTACCAGCGCACGTCTGTGCCGCACATCTACGGCGCAGGCGATGTCACCGGCCAGATGCCGCTCTCCTCGGTGGCGTCGATGCAAGGAAGGAAGATCGCGCGCCACGTGACGGGGCACGAGGTCAAACCGCTTGACTATCGCAAGGTGACGCAAGCGATCTTCACCGAACCCGAGATCGCATCGGTGGGACTCGAGGAGGTCGACGCTGCAGCCGAAGGGCGCAAGGTGCGCATCACCAAGGTGCCATTCGCCGCCAACCCCCGCGCCCTCATCCAGGGGAATCCTCTCGGGTTCGCAAAGGTCATCTCCGACCCGGCGACCCGGATCGTGCTCGGCGGAACCGTCGTCGGTCATCATGCCTCGGAGCTGATCGCACCGATCGCCCTCGCAGTGACGGCCCGTCTCCCCGTCGACATGCTGGTCGAGACGCTGATGGTGCATCCGTCGCTGACGGAGAGCATCAGCGAAGCTGCGGAGTGACGCCCGGTCAAGAGCCCCGGCTACGAACGATTCGGACGCAGCCTCTTACCGGATGATCATGATCACCGCGCCGCCGGCGACGGTGTCGCCCGGCTGGACACGGAGATTGACGATCTCGCCCGCTACCGGTGCCTTGATCTCGTTCTCCATCTTCATCGCCTCGAGCACCGCAACCGGCTCGCCCGCCGCGACCGACGAGCCTGCGGCCTTGTGCACCTTGACAATGGTTCCCTGCATCGGCACGGTCACCACACCTGCTCCCTCTGCGGTCGTCGCCTGGCGGTCCAGCTTCGGCGGTCTGCGGCGGGGTGCGGGTCGCTGTCCCGCGGAAGCAGGCGCCGCCATCACCGGCGCCCAGAACCGTACGGTGTAGCGGCGGCCGCCCGCCTCGACGGTCATGGATCGCTCCTCCAACTCTTCGTCCGCAGGGAGAGTGGCGGATGGTGTCCGGGCCACGCCGGAGAGCTCGACCTCGTCTTCGAGCCACTTCGTGTGATGCGTCCCCCCACGAAATGCCGGCGTCCCGATGATGAGGAGGTGGGCGGGAATCGTCGTCTCTACGCCCGTGATGACGAAGGTCTCGAGAGCCGTTCTCGCCCGTTGCAGCGCCTCGTCCCTGTCCCTGCCCCACACGACGAGCTTGGCGATGAGGTTGTCGTAGTACTGCGAGATGGTCGAGCCGCCTCGGACACCGGAGTCGACGCGCACTCCGAACCCGGCAGGCTCTCTGAAATCGACGATGCGGCCCGGGTTGGGGAGGAAGCCCGCTGAGACGTCCTCGGCATTGACGCGAAACTCGAGCGCATGACCGTGTCGCGCCACCGGCGGTGTGAAGGACAGCGGCTCGCCCGCGGCCACCCGGAGCTGCTCTTTCACGAGGTCGATTCCTGTGACCATCTCGGTCACGGTGTGCTCGACCTGGATCCGCGTGTTCATCTCGAGGAAGTAGAAGCTGCCGTCACCGTCGAGCAAGAACTCGACGGTGCCCGCGTTCACGTAGCCGGTGGCTTCCGCGATGGACGCTGCGGCCTTGCCCAGGGCCTCGCGCTGCTCGTCGGAGAAGTTCACCGCCGGGCTCTCCTCGATCAGCTTCTGGTGCCGCCGCTGGACCGAGCAGTCTCTCTCACCGAGGAATGCGACCGTGCCGTGGCCGTCGACGATGATCTGCGCCTCGATGTGCCGGGGCCGCTCCAGGTAGCGTTCGACATACACCTCAGGGGAGGCGAACCAGGCGTCCGCCTCACGACGCGCAGACTCGAAGGCCGCGTCGAGGCCATCTGCAGAGTGCACGACCTTGAGACCCTTGCCGCCACCACCATGTGCGGCCTTGATGGCGACGGGGAACCCGTGTTCGGCTGCGAAGGCCTCCACCTGGGCGGCTTCGGTGAGCGGCTCCAGGGTCCCCGGGACCGAAGGCACGCCTGCGGCGTCGGCCGCCTTCCTGGAGGCGATCTTGTCGCCCATGGTGGCGATCACCTCCGGGGGAGGACCGACCCAGGTGAACCCGGCCTCGATGACGGCGGATGCGAACGGCGCGTTCTCGGCCAGGAACCCGTACCCGGGGTGGATCGCGTCCGCACCCGACTCGGTTGCCACCGCGAGGATGCGGTCGACGTTGAGGTACGACGCTGCTGCGGGAGCGGGGCCGATGTTCCACGCCTCGTCTGCGAGCGCGACATGCATCGCGTCGCGGTCGAGTTCCGAGTACACGGCGATCGTGCGCAGCCCCAGCTCCCTGGCGGCGCGGATCACCCTGACGGCGATCTCCCCGCGATTGGCTATGAGAAGGGCTTCCACGGGCGGCATGCTAGATCAGGCGGTCGGTGCCGGTACGACGCACACCGCCATCACAGCGGTATGTTGCCGTGCTTTCGGGGCGGAGTTGCTCTGCGCTTGTTGCGCAGCATCTCGAGAGCGCGGATGAGCCGGGGTCGGGTCTCCCGCGGCTGGATGATCTCATCGACGAGCCCGCGCTCCGCTGCCACGTACGGGTTGTTGAAGGCGGTCTCGTACTCTTCGATGAGCTCGGTGCGGCGTGCTTCCTGGTCCTGTGCTGCGGCGATGTCGCGCCGGTGGATGACGTTGACCGCTCCCTGGGCCCCCATCACGGCGATCTGGGCCGTCGGCCAGGCGAACACGAGGTCCGCCCGCAAGGCCCGGGAGTTCATGACGACGTAGGCGCCTCCATAGGCCTTTCTCGTGATCACGGTCAGTTTGGGAACGGTGGCCTCGGCGTATGCGTACAGGAGCTTGGCGCCGTGGCGGATGATCCCGCCATGTTCCTGATCGAGCCC
>JBHHXA010000199.1:0-4684 GCA_046756805.1 Acidimicrobiia bacterium | reverse complement strand
GAGCCGGGGATGGGGCTGCGCTTCCTCGCTCTCGACGGGGAGGCGGCGCGCCGGGCAGTGCGTGACGAGCTCACGGCACTGCTCGGTGACAAGGACCGGGATCTGCGAAGAACGGGCTCACCGTCTGTCGTGCTCGTGGTGGGAGTGAACGGCACGGGCAAGACGACGTCGATCGCCAAACTGGCGGCACGGTTCCAGGCCGACGGCGAGCGCGTTCTCCTCGGCGCCGCCGACACGTTCCGCGCCGCTGCGGACCAGCAGCTCAGAACGTGGGCCGATCGGCTCGACGTGGACATCGTCGGGGGCCAGAGCGGTGGTGACCCGGCCTCTGTGGCTTTCGATGCATATCACTCCGCCTCCGCCAAAGGCAGCAACGTGGTGATCGTCGACACCGCAGGCAGGTTGCAGACGAAGGCGAACCTCATGGCCGAGCTGGGGAAGATCGCCAGAGTGCTGCGGCGCGAGGCGGGAGACCTCGACGAGGTGCTCCTCGTTGTCGATGGCACTGCGGGTCAGAACGCTCTCGCGCAGGCTCGGATCTTCACCGAGGCCGTGGGCGTCACCGGTCTCGTCCTCACCAAGCTCGACGGAACGGCGAGAGGCGGCGTCGTCTTCGCCGTCGAGGAGGAACTCGGTATCCCGGTCAAGCTCATCGGCATCGGAGAGGGCCTTGGAGATCTGGTGCCGTTCGAACCGGTGGCGTTCGTCGATGCTCTTCTCGGGTCGGGCGATGCGCCGAAGGCTCAGACGCCGGGAGTCGAGGTGGACCCGGGCTCATGACGCACGCAGACCGGCTCCTGAGCGAAGCTCGTGACGCGGCCGCCCATGCGTATGCGCCCTACTCGTCGTTCCGGGTGGGGGCCGTGGTGGTCGCGGACGACGGCCGGTGCTTTGTCGGCGTCAATGTCGAGAACGCCGCTTACGGCTCTGCGATCTGTGCCGAAGCGACCGCGATCGCCTCCGCCGCTGCGGCCGGCGTGCGCAAGATCGACACCGTAGCCGTGGCCTGTCTCGATGGCGACGAGTGCTATCCCTGCGGCAACTGCCGGCAGCTCATGCGGGAGTTCTCCGTCGACCGGGTCGTCGTCCAGGATCCCGATGCGGGCTCGCGAACGCACACGCTCGATGAGCTCCTGCCGCACTCCTTCGGACCGGAGAGCCTTCGACCTGGTGAATCCGGGCCGGGGTAGCTTCGGTCGGACTCTGCGGCCCGGACCGCTCAGTCGCGGTCGGCGAGCGCGGCGATCAGGGCAGGCACCACCTTGTGGACGTCGCCGACGATGCCCAGATCGGACACGCCGAAGATCGGAGCGTCCGGATCCTTGTTGATGGCGATGATCGTCGAGGAGTCCTTCATTCCGACGAGATGCTGCATGGCTCCGCTGATCCCGCAGGCCAGGTACACGCTGGGCTTCACCGTCTTGCCCGTCTGACCCACCTGGTACGAGTACGGCACCCAGCCCGCATCGACGACCGCTCTGGTCGCGCCGACGGCGGCACCGAGAGATCCGGCGAGCTCCGTAATGATCTGGAACCGGTCGCCATCGCCGAGGCCGCGGCCGCCGGACACGACGACATCCGCCGCTTCCAAATCGGGGCCCCCTGAGACCTCTTCGTGACGGGCCACCACCCTGGCGGCGCCGGAGCGACCCGTGTCGGCGACCTCGCCCGCCGGCACCGCCGGCGATCCGCCTTCACCGGGCTCGGCGACGAACGCCTTGGGACGGGCCACGACGATCGCAGGGCCTTCGCCGCTGGTCGTCGTCACCACCTTTGTCGTCCCCCCCAGGATCTCGTTCGTCACGACGACCCCGTCCGCTCCGTCCTCGACCGCGAGCGCGTTGGCGATGATCGGTCTGCCGAGACGAACGGACAGCCTTCCGGCCACGTCGCGCTCGGTGTTGCCCATACCGAAGAGGATGAGACCCGGCTCCTCGGTGTCTGCCAGGGACGCCATCGCGGCGGCAGCGGCTGCAGCGGGGAGCACGTCACCGGGATCGAGGTGATACACGGTCGACGCACCATGAGCGCCGAGCGCATCGAACGCGGTGTCTGCCGCGGCACCAACGTAGAACGCAGCCACGTTGTCGCTCCAGCCGCGCGCCTGTGTGAGCGCCTCCAGCGCGTTGTCCGATGGCAATCCATCCCTGCCTTCTGCGAACACCCATGTCTTCATCAGATAACCTTCACCTGTTCGAGCATCGCGATGATGCGGAGATGGCCGTCGCCTTCGTCCTCGTGGATCTCGCCCGCCTGCCGCGAGGGAACGGGCTCGACGTCTCTGATCGCCTGCTGGACGTGGGGGGTGACGTCGAGGTCGGCGCAGCTGAGAGTCTCGACGGGCTTCTGCTTCGCCTGCATGATCCCCTTGAACGTGGGGTATCTCGGCTCGACCGCACCGGCGGTGACGGACAGCAGCACGGGTGTGTCCGCCTCGACGACGTCGTACCCACCTTGTGTCTGGCGTTCGATCCGGATGCCATCGTCGGTGGCCTCGACCTTGCGGGCGAACGTGAGGGCCGGCACGCCCACGAGCTCTGAGATCTGCTGCGGCACCACGCCGGTGTAACCGTCGGTCGACTCAGTGCCTGCGATGATCACGTCGAAGTCCTGACGCTGCATGACCGCTGCGAGCACCCGTGCCGTCGTCAAGGCGTCTGCGCCGCGCAGGGTCTCGTCGTCGACGATCATCACCCCGTCCGCACCCATGGCGAGCGCCTGTCGGATGCCCTGGAGCGATCCCGACGGCGACATCGAGACGAGCGTGACGGTGGCGTCATCACCAGCTGCTTCTGCGAGTTGGAGCCCGACCTCCACTCCGTACCGGTCCGTGTCGTCGAGGACCTGGTCCTCGGGTCGCATCACGAAGTGAGTCTGCGGGTCGAGGGCGTACGGCGCCGCAGGGTCCGGGATCTGCTTCACGCAGACGGCGATTCTCATCAACGCTCCTCGGTGTCTCGTCCGACGTCGCCGGGCGGCGCAGATCTTACGGGTAACCGGCCCAGTCGAAAAAAGCAGGCGTCAGGAGGAGGCGGCGGCGAGCTCCGGGAGCAGAGCATCGATCAGAGTCGCGAACCGGCCCCTCGCTTCCGCGGCGACTGCCGTGACCTCTTCGTGGGAGAGCGGTGCGGGGGCGATGCCCGCCGCGAGGTTCGTCACGAGGGAAATGCCCGCGACGGCGACGCCCATGTGGGCCAGGGCGATCGCCTCCGGCACCGTCGACATGCCGACCAGCGACGCACCCATCCCTTTCAGCATCTGTATCTCGGCAGGAGACTCGTAGCTGGGGCCGAGCATCCACGCGTACACGCCATCGCGATAGGGCAGGCCGAGATCGTGGGACACCTCCGCGATCACCTTGCGCAGCGAGGCGGTGTAGACGTCGCTGAGATCGGGGAAGCGGGGACCGAGCCTCTCATCGTTGGGTCCGGCGAGTGGGTTGCGGGCTGCCAGGTTGATGTGGTCGGAGATCACAACGAGGTCCCCCGCTGCGATTCCGTCCCCGATACCGCCCGCGGCGTTCGTGAGCAGCACCATCCGGCACCCTGAGAGGGCCAACGTGCGGACCCCGAAGACCACGTCGTCGAGGTCCCAGCCCTCGTAGGCATGGACCCTGCCCGACGCTACGAGCACCGATCGTCCCCACGGTGCGGCGGAGACGAGCGTCCCGGCATGACCGGCGACCTTCGGAGCCGGGAACCCCGGGATCTCGCCGTAGGGGATCTCGATCGCACCGTCGAGTCCGGAGGCGTACCCGCCGAGCCCGGAGCCGAGGACCAGACCGATGTCGTGCGCATCGCGCCCGGTCGTCTCCCTGACGAAACCGGCGGCCTTTTCCAAGCGCTCGTACACCTGCACCTCGATCATCGACCCTAGTGATACACGACAGAGCGTGGGTCGAGGCTTCTCAGGACTGTTGCGGGAGGCCTGATGAAGGCCTAATGGGTCGTGGCCGGCCGCCGACCGGAACCTAGGAGGCGAGCCGATGACAGGAGAGGCGCGCATGGAGCTGGACATGGCGAGCACCGAAGCCCCCGGTGACACCGATGGGCTATCCGCCACGCACTCGACGCAGGTCGATTCGGCGTCCGGAGCAGGCGGTGTCCGAGAAACGAACCTCTCTGTCGAGATCGTGAGCGAGATCTCCCAGTGTTCGAGCGAAGCCGTGATCGGTGTCGACATGGCGCGGAGCATCGTCGTGTTCAACGGTCCCGCATCGGACGTGTTCGGCTACGACGGGCACGAGATCATCGGTCAACCGCTCCGCACCCTCCTGCCCGAGCGTTACCGCGCCGGACATGACTCAGACGTCCGTGACTTCGCCGAGGGCAAGGTGTCGGCGCGGGCGATCAGACACCCCGCGCTCTGGGGCAGACGGCAGAACGGCGAGCAGTTCCCCGCAGATGTCGGCATCACTCGCATCGGCATCGGGGCAGACGTCACGATGATGGCAACGGTCCGCGATGTGACGGCCGCCCACGAAACGATGGTGCGGCTCCATGAGAGCCAGCGACGGCTGCAAACCATCTTCGACGGCTGTCCCATCGCGCTCTGGCTCGAGGACTACGGCGCAGTAAACGAGTGGCTCGAGGGACTGCGTGCCGGTGGGCTCGAGGATCTGCGCGGTTACCTCCAGCAGGAGCAGTCTGAACTCGACCGGGCCATAGGGATGATCAAGGTCCTC
>JBHHXA010000198.1:0-4702 GCA_046756805.1 Acidimicrobiia bacterium | reverse complement strand
AGCTCATCCTCGAACTGGTTGAGTTCGAGCTCCGGCGGCTCTTCCGAACCCGAGACGAACGCGTTCACCGCCATCACGACGAGCAGAAAGACCGCGGTATAGACGAGAACAGTTCGCGCCGTGCGACTCACGATGCTCCTTGTCGGCCGGTTTCGCGGCCGAAATGAGTGGTTTGGACCCCATCCATCATATGTCCTCGATGCGACTAACCACAGCCGGGAACGGATTCAACTCGGGCCGCATATGACGCAGCATGGACCCCCGGGCCGATGCGACACCCACCTAGGAGTCCATCACACCTATGTACGGGAGGTTACGGTACTTCTCGGCGTGATCAAGCCCGTACCCGATGACGAACTCCGGCGGGATGTGAAACCCCTCGTAACGTACCTCCAACGGCGAGCGCTCGATGCCGTCCTTGATGAGCAGCGCGGCAAGCTCGACCGAAGCGGGCTGGCGCACCCGAAGGTTCTTGATGAGGTAGCGGAGGGTGAGCCCGGAGTCGATGATGTCCTCGACGATGAGGACATGCCTCCCGGCGATCTCGTGGTCGAGGTCCTTCAGGATGCGCACCACACCAGACGTCTTCGTCGCCGAGCCGTATGAAGAGACCGCCATGAAATCGAACTCGACGGGGAGCTCGACGTGGCGCGCCAGATCCGCCATCACGATGAAGGCCCCCTTGAGGATCCCCACCATGAGGAGGTCCCTGCCCCGATAGTCCTCGGTGATCGCCGCGCCCATCTCTGCGAGCTTGGCGTCGATGTCCTTTGCGGAGATCAGCTCTCTCGGGTTGTCCAACCGCCAGTCCTCCCGCACGCCACGACCACGACGTCGGCCGTGGCGCCACCAGCCCACGCTGCGGCCCGCGCTCCCACGACCCAGGCAATCTTCCCATGCGCCGTGACCAGGGGCCAACCCGGCCGGTGACGCTCCGGTACGCCGATCGAGCGCAACATGTCCCTGACGGGTCTCGACCGG
The DNA here is from genome assembly GCA_046756805.1 of Acidimicrobiia bacterium. Lineage (GTDB taxonomy): Bacteria > Actinomycetota > Acidimicrobiia > Spongiisociales > UBA5794 > CAMYMC01. Next base: position 3,721 of record JBHHXA010000198.1, on the reverse strand, counting down.
CCACCGACGTCGACCTCGTCCCCGGGAACCGGCGAGCGGACCGCGAGATCATCGCCTACGGCTTCGGCTTTCAGCACCGCACGACCGAATCGGGGCCGGGGTGGCATCAGAGCACGGGTCGCTGTGACCAGATCCGGCCCGAATCGGGCTGCGCCGGGAACCGTGAGCCCGACGGCTTTTGGTGGCGAAGGGAGTTCGCCGCGCCGGAAGATGGCCAGCATCGGCCCTTCTCGCACCGCGACGACGCCCGACGCCAGCTCGGTGCGTGCCGCCGCACCGGTCAGCACCGCCTCGAGACGACCGAGTTCGGCCGTGGACGGACCATACGGTGGGTGGAACTTCCTCACCGCCGCGCCGATCGCCCGACGGGCCACCGGCCGAGGCAGCGTTGCCAGCAACGGTCGGGGGATGACCCACGCACCACGATCCCAGGTGATCGGAACCTGTCCCGCGGTGCGCTCCAGCTCGTCCTCGTCATCCCCGAGGTGGGCGGCGGTTCTCGCCAGTGCCTCACGCACCCGCGGGTTGAGCTGCTCCATCGCGGGGATCATCTCGTGACGGATGACGTTTCGCTTGAAGGACAAGTCGAGGTTCTGCGGGTCGTCCGCGTATGGGAGGCCGAGTTCGTCTGCGGTAGCCCGGATGTCGTCCCTGCCCACACCGTGCAGTGGCCGCCAGTATCGACCGCTCCTCTCACGCAAGCTCGAGAGCCCGCGGGCCCCGGCGCCCCGCATCAAGTGACCGAGCGTCGTCTCGGCGACGTCGTCTGCATGATGACCCGTGACGATGAGCTCCCCGGGCTCTGCGGCTGCGGCAAGGGCAGCCAGGCGCGCTTTGCGAGCGGTGCTCTCCCACGACCCGGGACCGATCTCGAGGACGACGCGATCCAGAGGAAGATCCAGATGTCGAGCCAGCTTTGCGGCTACGTCGGCCATGGTCCCGGACGCCGGCAGGCCGTGGTCGAGATGGATGAGACGCACCGAACCTTCGCCGGCAAGACGCTGGACGATGGCGGCGGCGACGGCCGAGTCGGCGCCTCCCGATGCTGCGACGAGGAATGCGGTACCCGGCGCCTCGCCGACGCCGGCCAGGATGCGATCGAATGCCGAGGTCACCCGACCCGCTCCAGCCACAGCACCGGGTTCGAGATCTCTTCGAGCGTCGGGAGGCGCTCCGGGCCCTCCCAGGCTCGGTCCAGCGTCTCCCAGCCCGCGTGACGCTCGACACCGGCGATGAACTCCGCCCCCATCTCGTACTGGCGCAGCTTCATCTCGAGACCCACCAGACGCATGAACATCGCCGCCCGTGGGTCCTGGCGACGCATCTTCAGCACCTCCGACATCCGCTGCTGCGTGACGAGCGTCCTCGCTCCGATGCGATCCATCACCACGTGGCCGTGGCCTTCGAGGAGCGACATGAGGGCTTGCACCTTCTCGATAGCCTCTCGCTGCGGTGGTGAGGCGAACAACCCGAAGAGCCCCGTCTCCTTCACGAGCGGCTCGCCGGACGTCGACGCGGCTCGAAGTTCGGATGCGACCCGCGCCAGGCGACCCGGCTCCGGGCTCGAAGCGGTCACGAGGTCGCCGACGAGGCCGAGGAAGTAGTCGCGTAGCCAGGGCACACCTGTGAACTGGGCTCGATGGGTGCATTCGTGGAGTGCTACCCAGAATCTGAACTCGTCCGGCCTGAATTCGTGCCTGCGTTCCATCGCCAGCACGTTGGACCCGACGAACATCACGGTGTCGCCGGCCGCGCCGTCCGCCTTCGGAAGCACGAGCTCGTACTGGCCGAGCACTCGTCGCGCCAGCAGACCGAGCACCGCTCCGATCTCCGCACCGACGACGCGCCGGGCGATTCCCGCACCGACGCTGCGCTGCTTCGCCAGCCGTTCCTGAGCCGGCGCCAGGAGCGCACCAAAGGAGGCCACGTTGTTCTCGACCCACTCGCCACGGCCGACAACTGCCACGTCCGGCTCACCGGGACCGCAAAGACCCGTCTCGGCTTCCACGAGACCGGCGGCGCGGGCGACGAGATCGGGCGCTTGACGGGCGAATCGAGACTCGTGATAGGTCCCCTCGAGTGGATACGAGCCGGCGAGTCGTGTGCCGACACGAACTGCGCGATCCCAGTCGATCGAAGCCATATCCGGACGTTACTGCTGCCGGGTCACAACCCGGGCCGACCACCGGGGGCAGCCCGCTTGATCGATCGGGCCGTCAGTCGACGACGCGGTACTTGCCGCGAACGCGGAGGGCGTAATACGCACCGGAGCCGGCTAGAGCCACGAGCGCCATGGCGAGGACGGTGGGTGCGAGGTAGCGTGCCGTCCAGGGCTGATCGCTGTCGTCCTCGGATGCAGACGGCGCTTCGACGGCGGGGACTATCCCGCTCTCGTTGACCGGCTTGGACGTTTCCTCGCCCTCTTCGTATCCCTCTTCAGCGACGGCGAGCGGAGCGAGGGCACCATCGTCGGCCGCCACAGCCGCGAGTGGTGCGAGAAGGGCACCCGCAACGAGCAGTCCCAGCACGAATGAACGTCTCCAGCCCGACATGAGGGCGAAAGACTACTCGTCTTCTTCCGAGAGCCCGCACCGATGTGTGAGACTCGAGATCCGGGAGCTCCGCCTGATCAGCTCTCGGGTACGACCCTCCCCCGCAAACGGGGGAACTTCGTCGGGGCGTGCGCAAAGCAATACTCCCGACGGTTGTACCTGCTGAGCTTGGTTTCGCAGTCGTCCTGGGCGCAGGTGCGCTCCGAGGAGTACTCCTTTGGCGCCCTCGATGTACCGAGGATGCGCCGGCCCTTCAAGACGTTTTCAGCCATGGTGCCTATCGCTGTTCGTCCGGGCGGACGGTCGCGGGGCGCACTTCACGCCTCAGACCCGTCCGCGGCCTCTTTTTGTATCAACGCACGGAGGGTGTCGAATAGTTCCGGCGGAGGCTCGCTCCTGCCCCGTTCGTGGATCATCGCCTTGAGCTTCGTCTCGAACTCGAAAGCACTGCAGCAGCCTTCGCAACGTCGCAGGTGCCAGCGGATACGGAGTTTCCGGTACCACGACATCTCGCTGTCGAGGTAGTAGTACATGTGCTCGATGGCATTGTCGCATGCGTTGCTCATGCGGCCGGTCCTGTCAGCCCGCGTTCCTCTGCCAGTGACCACAACTTCTGCTGAAGCGCTTTTCTTCCCCGGTGCAGGCGTGACATCACCGTGCCGATCGGGATGTCGAGGATCTCGGCGATCTCCTTGTAGGCGAACCCGTCGACGTCCGCCAGCAAGACCGGCATCCTGAAGTGATCGGGGAGCGACTCGAGCGCCTGCTTGATGTCGGTGTCGACGAACTGTTCGAGCACCGAATCCTCGGCCGACTGCGAGGCTCCGGACGGCTCACCGAGACGTTTGAACAGATAGAGGTCCTGGAGCTCGCCGAGCTCGACCTCGTTGGGGCGGCGCTGCTTCTTGCGGTAGCGGTTGATGTAGGTGTTCGTCAGAATGCGGTACAGCCAGGCCTTGAGGTTCGTGCCCTCCTGGAACGTGTGATATGCCCGGTAGGCCTTCAGGTAGGTCTCCTGCACCACGTCCTCGGCGTCCGCGGGGTTGCGCGTCATCCGCAGCGCGCCACCGTATAGCTGATCCAGCAGGGGAATCGCATCGCGCTCGAACCGAGCCGTCAACTCCTGGTCTGTCTCCTCCGGCGAGTCCGGCTCGCGCCCCTCCGAACCG
>JBHHXA010000197.1:0-4718 GCA_046756805.1 Acidimicrobiia bacterium | reverse complement strand
CTACCACGACATCGGTGACGGCGATGCCGCCCGTGATCCTCACGTCGCTGCGGCTGAACGACACCGAGTCGATCTCGAGATCGAGCCACCAGTCGGAGAGCACCTTCGTCGCCTCGTCACCGGCGAGGGTGCTGACATCGGACCAACGCGCCGCGGCCCAGGCGTCGAGGAACGCGTCGGCAACGGGCGCCGGATCGTCGGGAGCGACGGTCGTGGTGACCGCCGCGACCGTCGTCACGGTCGGCTTCGTCTCATCCGTGCGCCGCGACAACAACACTGCGGCGGCCGTCACGCCGACGATCACGACGACCGCACCTCCGCCGATCCAGCGCCGTAGACGCACGGAGCTAGCCACCGTTCACCACGGGCAGGGACGAGCTGCTCCCGGTCTGCGCACTCTCAAGCCGGCTGCGAGCCGGACCCGACGTCACGGTCACCTCCGCTCGGGACGATATCCGAAGCGAGGCCACGGTACCGGTCTGAAAGGGTGTTGGAAAAGAGACGCCATTGGTTCGACCGAACACAGACGACCTGGGGTTCTCTTGGCTGGGGACTCTGCCATGGTGAACGCCCTCCCGGCTGCCGGCATGCGCCCCCTCATCAGGTCAACGCAAGAACCGGGGATCGAGTTGCCGAGGCGGTTCAGTTCACATAGGTGAGCGCCTGGGCCGGGGCCCACCGGGTGGCAACGGCCCCGTACTTCATGCTGGCTCGCTCGAAATCCGATGCGGCGAGCGCACCGAGGCTGTCGTGCACCTCGACGGCCGACTCGTCGAGCACGAGATCGCCCTGCGAGAACAGCTCGGCGACCGTCCCGTAGTCCAGTTCCAGCATGCCGTTCCGGCTGAAATCGCGAAGCCATCTCTCGAGGTCTCGAACCTGGGCCACGACGGAATCATCGAAGCCTGCCTGCTCCAGGATGCTCACGGCGCGCGTCACGCGTTCGGTCGCATCACCCACGTCTCCCCGGTACCGGATGGACAGACCGAATGGTGCGTCGTACAGCTCGCGAGTCTCGGGATCGAAGGCGGAGAACCACCTCAAGGGCACGTGCCATGGGGAGGAGAGGATATGGGACCTGGCGCGTGGCGAAGCGCTGCGGATGCGGGCCAGTTCGTCTGCCGCGGTCCGGACCGTGCGCTCCGGGAGAAGGCCCGCCACCGGGTACGCGCGGTTGAATGCGATGACGCCTTCGAGCATTCGGAGTCGGGGGAACCGCGGACATGCATAGGCCCGGCCTCGCCACACGGTCGTCAACGCATCGTTCGCGGTGGATTCCTGCCACAGGAAGCGATCCGCGGTACGGACGATGTGGGGAGGGTGATCGATCGCACCCGGCAACGAGGAGTCACCCGCACCCTTCGGGAGGTAGACGCGGAGGTAGGCGGTGCGAATCACGGGGCGATGCTAGGTCTGGAGCCGCCCTTCTCCCAACGACGAACCTGAGAGCACACCCGGGTCCGGCCACTAGAATCAGGAACGGGTCGGGTTCGCTGTGGCCCCCGGCCGGCATCGCGAGAAGGAGGCCTCCCTTGGGAGTATTCGAGGCGATAGGAGCCGACCAGCACGAGGAGGTGTTGTTCGGCTGTGACCCGGAATCGGGTCTCGAAACCATCATCGCCATCCACTCCACGGCACTCGGTCCCGCCCTCGGCGGGACTCGCTTCTTTTCGTACGAGAACGAGGACGCCGCGTTGCGCGACGTCTTGAACCTGTCACGAGCCATGTCCTACAAGGCGGCCGCAGCCGGCCTCGACCTGGGTGGCGGCAAGGCCGTGATCATCGGTGATCCCGGACAGATCAAGTCGGAACGCCTGCTGCGGGCATACGGACAGATGGTCGAGTCACTGGGCGGGCGGTACGTCACGGCCGAAGACGTCGGCACGACGACCGCCGACCTCGAGATCGTGGCCAGGGAGACGGCCTGGGTCACAGGGCTCCCCGAGTCGAGCGGCGGATCCGGGAACTCCGCCCCGGCTACGGCACGGGGTGTCCTTGGCGCGATGAAAGCCGTCGCTCTGCGCATTTGGGGCAGCGACGACCTCTCGGGGCGCATGGTTGCCGTCCAGGGCGTGGGGAAGGTGGGGTCCGACCTCGTAGCCCGGCTCACGAAAGCAGGAGCAGCGACGATCGTCGCCGATGTGTACGAACCCGCCCTCGACGCCGTACGCCGCGAGCACGGCTCCGAAGTCGTGACAAACGAAGCGATCTTCGACGTTGAGTGTGACCTCTTCGCCCCATGCGCCCTCGGCGGCGCCCTCTCCGAGACGACTATTCCCCGGCTCCGTTGTGCCGGTGTCGTGGGATCTGCCAACAATCAGCTCGCAACCGATGAAGATGCCATACGCCTCGCGGACCACGACATCGTCTACGCCCCGGACTTCATCGCCAACGCCGGTGGGGTGATCAACATCGCCGAGGAGATCGGTGGATATGACTGGAAGCGGGCTGCCGGTGCGGTCGATCGCATCTTCGACACGCTTTGCAGGGTGTTCGAGACGGCAGATGCTGAGCGAACGGACCCGCAGGCGGCGGCCATGGAACTTGCGAAACGTCGGATCGGGGACGTCGGATCGATGCGACGGTGGACACCGTCGCCGATCGGCACACGGTAGGAGGCACGCGCACCACATGCTCGAACTCGACAACGCACGCGACCACAAGGCGCTCGGTCTGACCGATACGCAAGCGGTCGGTTTGTACCGCTCGATGCTCCTCGCTCGGAAGCTCGATGAGCGGATGTGGGCGCTCAACCGCCAGGGCAGGGTTCCGTTCGTCGTGTCCGTGTCCGGCCACGAGGCCACGCAGGTCGGTGCCGCGGCCGCACTCGACCCGAAGGTCGATTGGTCGCTGCCGTACTACCGGGACGTTGCCTTCAATCTCGCCATCGGGACCTCGGCGCGCGACATCTTCCTCGCAGTGTTCTCGCGAGCCGACGACCCCTCATCCGGTGGCAGGCAGATGCCGAACCACTGGTCGGAACCTGATCTCAACATCTTCACTCACTCCTCGGTCATCGCGACGCAATTCCCCCATGCGTGCGGCATCGCCTACCAGCTGAAGGCAGAGGGCAGGCCCGGAGTCGTCTTCGTCAGCTCCGGCGAGGGCGCCACGTCCGAAGGTGACTGGCACGAGGCGATGAACTTCGCAGGCATCCATCGGCTTCCGATGGTCTTCCTCGTCGAGAACAACCTCTACGCGATCTCGGTCCCTGTCGCGCAGGAGGTTGCAGGCTCCGTGGCCTCACGCGCCGCGGGGTACGGGATCACCGGTATCGAGGTCGACGGCAACGATGTGCTCGCCGTCTACGGAGTCGTGCAAGCGGCCGCGGAACGGGCAAGATCGGGACAAGGCCCGACCCTCGTGGAGGCGAAGACCTACCGCTACTACGCCCACACGTCCGATGACGACGACAAGCTGTACAGAACGCCTGAAGAGGTCGAACTGTGGCGTCGCAAGGACCCGATCACCGTCTACCGGCAGTACCTCGTCGAGTCACGGCTCCTCGGAGATGCAGAAGAGGGCCGCATCGAGGCCGCGGTCGACAGGGAGATCGCCGATGCGGTCGCCGAGGCCGACGCCGCACCCGAACCCGAACCCGAGGATGCGACGAGCAGGGTGCACGCCGCACCCATCACCCCGACCGTCGCCGTCACCGAGATCGAGCCTCCGCTGGCCGGCGACGAAATCAACATGATCACCGCCATCAACCGCACCCTCCACGAGATCCTCGAAGCCGTGCCCGAGGTCTCGGTGTTCGGGGAAGACATCGCCGATCCCAAAGGCGGGGTCTTCAAGGCGACGGTGGGCCTCACCGAAGCCTTCGGCGAGCATCGTTCCTTCAACGCACCGCTCGCCGAGTCACTCATCATCGGTGTGGCGATCGGGATGGCCGCCGCAGGCGGGAGACCCATCCCGGAGATCCAGTTCGCCGATTTCATCCACCCCGCGTTCGATCAGATCGTGTCCGAGGCGGCACGGATCCACTACCGCACGAACGGCCGTTGGACGTGTCCGCTCGTGGTACGCGTCCCCTATGGCGGCGGCATACACGGTGCGCTCTACCACTCCCAGTCGATCGAGGCGTTCTACGCACACGTTCCAGGGTTGAAGATCGTCGCACCTTCCACGCCGGCAGATGTCAAGGGTCTGCTGTGGAGCGCGATCGAGGACCCCGACCCCGTGATGTTCCTCGAGCCAAAGAAGCTCTATCGACTCGGCCGGGGACCGTTCCCAGAAGGCGAGCCCATGGTCTCCCTGGGTCGCGCAGCGTTGCGACGGACCGGGGACGACCTCACGATCATCGCGTACGGAACCATGGCGCACTACGCGATCGAAGCCTCGGATCTCCTGCGGGAACGGCGCATCGGCGCCGCCGTGCTCGACCTGCGTTCGTTGCGGCCGCTCGACTGGCTTTCCGTCGAAGCCGCCGTGCGTCACAACGGCAAGGTGCTCATCGTGCACGAGGACAACGAGTTCCTCGGATACGGTGCCGAGGTAGCGGCCCAGATCAGCGAGAAGGCGTTCGACTGGCTCGATGCTCCCGTGCAACGCTACGCCAGCCCGGACGTGCCCTCGTACCCATTCGCCCAATCACTGGAGCGACAGCTCATGCCATCGGTCGAAGGCATGGTCGAGCGCGCCACGCGGCTGGCTGCGTATTGAGCATGCGCCACACGCAGGCTCAGCGGCATGGGCAGGGACCCATGTCGCACCCG
>JBHHXA010000196.1:0-4744 GCA_046756805.1 Acidimicrobiia bacterium | reverse complement strand
GACCGCCCGCATCTCGACCTTGCGGATCTTGCCGGTGACCGTCATGGGAAAGTCCTCCACGAACTTCACGTACCGCGGCACCTTGAAGTGGGCGATCTTGCCCTTGCAGAACTCAACGACGTCGTCCTCGGACGCCGTACCGCCATCGCGCAGCTTCACCCACGCCATGACCTGCTCGCCGTACTTCTCGTCGGGGACGCCGATCACCTGAACGTCCTCGATCTCAGGGTGGCCGTAGAGGAACTCCTCGATCTCCCTTGGGTAGATGTTCTCCCCGCCGCGGATGATCATGTCCTTGATCCGACCCACGATGTTGACGTATCCGTCGTCGGCCATTCGCGCCAGGTCGCCGGTGTGCATCCACCCGTCGGCGTCGATGGCCTCCGCGGTTCGCTCATCATCGTTCCAGTAGCCGATCATCACCGAGTATCCGCGGGTGCAGAGCTCACCGTCGACGCCGGTATCGACCGTGTCACCCGTGTCGGGATCGACGATCTTGATCTCGACGTGGGGGTGGACCCGCCCCACGGTGGAAACCCGGTGCTCGATGGCATCCTGCGTGCCGGTCTGGGTCGAGACGGGCGCAGTCTCCGTCATGCCGTAGGCGATGGTCACCTCGTCCATGTTCATCTCGCCGATCACCCGCTTCATGACCTCGACCGGGCAAGGGGAGCCGGCCATGATCCCCGTGCGGAGCGTGGACAGGTCGTACTTCTCGAGGTCTGGATGGCCCAGCTCGGCGATGAACATGGTGGGGACGCCGTAGAGGCTCGTGCAGCTCTCCTGCTCGACGGCCGTCAGCACCTGCTCGGGATCGAACCCCGGGCCGGGAACGACGATGGCGGCACCGTGGGTCGTGCACGCCAAGTTGCCCAGGACCATCCCGAAGCAGTGATAGAACGGCACCGGGATGCAGACCCGATCGACCTGGGTGTAGCCGCAGGACTCGCCCACGAAGAAGGCGTTGTTGAGGATGTTGCGATGGCTGAGTGTGGCGCCCTTGGGGAAGCCGGTCGTGCCCGAGGTGTACTGGATGTTGATGGCGTCGGTCGGCCGCAGCGACGCCGCCCGCACCCGCAACGGCTCGTGGCCGGCCGCCTCACCGGCGGCGAGCAGATCGGCCCATTCGGTCGTCCCGAGGTAGATGGTCCGCTCCAGATCGGGCAGGTCGGCGCGCACCTCGTCGACCATCTCCCGGTAGTCCGACGTCAGGTAGGTCTCCGCCGAGATGAGCATGCGACATCCGGACTGGGCGAGGGCGTAGCTCAGCTCGTGGGTGCGGTAGGCGGGGTTGATGTTGACGAGGACCGCACCGATCTTCGCCGTTGCGTACTGGACCCACACCCACTCCGCACAGTTCGGGCTCCAGATACCGACCCGGTCGCCGGCTTCGAGTCCCAGTGTGAGGAGACCTGCCGCAAGCCGATCGACCGTCTCGTCGAACTCCGAGTACGTCTGGCGGATGCCCTGGTGCACCGAGATGAGAGCATCGCGGTCCGCGTGCCGGGCCACCATGTCCTCGAGGTTCTGTCCGATCGTCTCGTCGAGCAGCGGAACGGCGGTATCGCCCTTGGCGTACGCAAGCTGGGGCACATGAACTCCCTCGTCGGCTCCCGGCATTGTGCCAGGACGAGGTGCCCGAGGGGCCGGTGAACGTCACACCCCGGGCCGTCCGCGATCACGCGCCCCCGCCGCACCTGCACAACCCGCCTCGAAGACCGCGGCCCACGTCTAGGTTTCGAACTGTGCTCCGTGTCTTCCTGACCCACAACGCCGAAGACCTCGAGGCCTACTACGGACGTGCCCTCACCGAACTGGAGCCCATGACCGAAGTCGTGCTCAATCGGAGAGGGCGCGACCCGACCACGGCGGAACTCGTTGAGGCGGCCGCGACCTGCGACATCATCATCTCGCACCGCGCCACCCCTGGTGAGCCCGCGCTCTTCGACGGCACGCCGCGACTGCTCGCCTTCCTCCGATGTGCCGTCGATGTCTCGAACGTCGACATCGAAGCCGCGAGCCGGGCCGGGGTGCTCGTGGCGCGAGCCGACAAGAGCTTCGTGCCATCGACGGCGGAGCTGGCCCTCGGTCTCATGCTCGACCTGGCTCGCAACGTCGCTGCATCCACGCTCGATTACCGCTCTGGTGAGGAGCCGGCGCAGCGTCCTGGCCATCAGCTCAGAGATGCAACCGCCGGCATCATCGGGTTCGGGGCCATCGGGTCATACCTCGCCGGGCTCCTCGTAGCCCTCGGGATGCGGGTCCTGGTCCACGATCCGCTCGTCGAGATCAATGCGTCCGGCGTCGAACAGACCGCGCTCGACGACCTGCTCACCCGGTCTGATTTCGTCCTGCCCCTCGCACCCGCACTTCCCGAGACCACGAACCTCATCGGGGCAGCCGAGCTGGCAACCATGAAACGAGGCGCCTACCTCGTCAACGTCTCCCGCGGCGACCTCCTCGACGAAGACGCCGTTGCCGACGCCCTCGACGAAGGACGGCTGGCCGGCCTGGCGATGGACGTGGGCATGGCGCCGGATCAGCGGCCGTCACCCGCACTGGCGGCGCGTCCCGGTGTGGTTGCGACGCCCCATCTCGGAGGGCTCACGCCCGAGAACGCAGATGCCCAGGCCCGCAGCAGCGTCGAGCAGGTGCGTGCGATCCTCCACGGCGACATGCCGCCACGAGCCGTCAACCCCGACGCGGCCACCCGGCTGCGCTCGTTCTGGCGGAACCGGAGGGAGCAAGGCCCGTGACGCCCCCTGCCTTCCCGCCGGGCTCGTGCGACACGCACATCCACATCTATGACGCCCGTCACCCGGTCGACCCGAGATCCATCCTCCGACCGCCCGACGCCTCGGTTGCCGACTATCGGCTACTCCAGTCCGAGCTCGGGCTGGAGCGTGTCGTCGTCGTGCAACCGTCGACCTACGGGGCGGACAACCGCTGTCAGCTCGAGGCGGTGGCCGCGATGGGTGGGCACGCACGCGCCGTCGTGGTCGTCGACGGAACGGTCGGGAACGGACAGATCGCGGAGCTCACTGCCCGGGGAGCCCGTGCTGCGCGGTTTCACATGCTCCCCGGGGGCGTGGTGCCGTGGGGGGACCTCGAACTCGTGGCACGGCGGATCGCAGACGACGGTTGGCACGTTCAACTCCAGCTCAACGGAAGGGAGCTCGCATCGAGGCTCGAGATGCTCCGACTTCTGCCGGTGCCCCTCGTCGTCGACCACGTGGGCCGGTTCATGCCGCCCGTCGCCGTCAACGACCCGAGCTTCGTCGCCCTGCTCGCGCTCGTCGAGACCGGCCGGTGCTGGGTCAAGCTCTCGGCGCCGTACGAGTCGTCCGTCGCCGGGCCTCCCGGTTACGACGACCTCCGCCCCCTCGTTGCGTCCCTCGTCGCAACGGCGCCGGAGCGGATGCTGTGGGCCTCGAACTGGCCGCATCCGGGCCGGGCGGCGCCCCCCGCCGCCGATCTCGCGAACCTGTTCGAATCCTGGGTGCCCGATCCTGAGACCCGGCACCGCATCCTGGTGGACAACCCCGCCCGCCTCTACGGCTTCGAGCACCCGACTGAAGGACACACGGACCCACCACGAGAGGAGTCACGCACATGACCGAGACCCGCTACGCCCGATACCCGTCGCTCGAGGACCGCGGTGTCCTCGTCACCGGCGGCGCCGACGGCATCGGCCGGGCACTCGTGCAGCAGTTCGCGGGCCAGGGCAGCAAGGTCGGCTTCGCCGACATCAACGCCGAGAAGGGCCCGGAAGCCGTCGCATCGTGCGTCGGCGCCAAGCACACACCCCGGTTCTACGAAGTGAATCTCGTCGACATCGACGCTCTACGTGACGTCGTGGCTCGCGCCGAGGACGACCTCGACGGAATCGACGTGCTGGTGAACAACGCAGCCAACGACGAGCGGCACGATTGGACGGACATGACTCCGGACTACTGGGACGATCGCCTCAACACCAACCTCCGTCACTACTTCTTTGCGATCCAGGCGGTGGCGCCGGGAATGATCGAGCGCGAGTCGGGGTCGATCATCAACATCGGTTCCAGCAGCTACATGATGCAGGAGGACTTCTTCCCCGGATACGCCATTGCCAAGTCGGGTGTCGAGGGGATCACGAGGACGATGGCCCGCACGTTCGGGCCGCACGACGTGAGGGTCAATACCGTGCTCCCAGGATGGGTGGCGACCGAGCGCCAACTCGAGCGGTGGTGGACGCCCGAGGGCGAAGCGCAGACGATCGCCGACCAGGCGCTGAAGCGGCGCATCTACCCGGACGAGTTCGCCCAGATGGTGCTCTTCCTCGCCGCCGACGACGGGGCGGCCTGCACAGCGCAGAGCTTCCTCGTCGATGGCGGACGTTTCTGAGGGACGGCGGGGACGCAGCGGGTAGGCGACGCTCGGTGGTCCGGTCCTACGACCTCGACGCCATGGTCCACGACTTCCTCGGCGAGATGCGCACCCACCCAGAGCGGTACGCGTAGGAGGGTCCGGCGTAGCCTCACGCCGGCGGCCGGACCTACGATGGCTCGATGGCACAGAGCAACGATCGTGCAAGCCGATCCCTCGCCAAATGGCTCGGTGACCTCCTGGAACCGGGAGAGCGACCCGTCGTCGATGTGCACCTCGACGCCGGGTACGGGCGAGCGACCGTCGACATCCCCGACCAGGGCGTGACCGCGGTGGTCACGGACCGGCGGATCGGGCTCGGCGATGGGGTGCGGAAGCC
>JBHHXA010000195.1:0-4750 GCA_046756805.1 Acidimicrobiia bacterium | reverse complement strand
ACCCTTTCTCACACGCGCCCGCCAGCCGGCAGGCACGGGCGAGAAGTATGGAGTGTTGCCGATCCCTCCGCAAGTCACTCTCTGGCAATTCCTACCAGACAACGCTCTTGGCGTATGTCAACCACTCGATGCCTGAGCGGCGACCGCCGCCGCGGCAGCGGCCGCAGCTTCTGGATCACCCAGGTACTCACTGGCGAGCGGCCGCAGGTCGTCGTCGAGCGTGTACACGAGAGGGATTCCCGTGGGGATGTTGAGCGAGACGATCTCGTCCTCGGGAACGCCGTCGAGGTGCTTGACGAGCGCTCGCAGCGAGTTGCCATGGGCGGCCACGAGAACCCTTCTTCCGGCTCGGATGTCGGGAACGATGGCGTCGTACCAGTAGGGCAGCATCCGATCGACGACGTCTGCGAGGCACTCCGCAGCAGGCACCAGCTCGGGCGGCATCCAGGCGTATCGTGGATCGTGCGAGGCATGGCGCTCGTCGTCCGGGTCGAGCGGCGGCGGCGGGGTATCGTAGCTGCGGCGCCACAACAGCACCTGATCTGCTCCGTGATGTTCGGCCGTTTCCCGCTTGTTCTGGCCTTGGAGCGCTCCGTAGTGCCGCTCGTTGAGACGCCAGTGCTTGCTCACCGGGATCCAACCCAACTCCATCTCCGCAAGGGTCAGATCGAGCGTGTCGATCGCCCTCCGCAGCAGCGATGTGTGTGCGACGTCGAACGCCAGGCCCTCCTCTGCCATCGCTTTACCTGCGGCATGGGCCTCCTCGATGCCGCGGCCGGACAGCGGAACATCGGTCCACCCGGTGAAGAGGTTCTCCTTGTTCCAGACACTCTCGCCGTGACGAAGCAACACGAGCCTGGTGGTCATGGACGCAGTGTGCAGTCGTATCCGGGTCGGGGCAAGTCGGCGTCAACCGGCTGCGGGGCGCCACGTTTCGATGTTCCAGGTGAACGCGGTCGTCGAAGGGTGAACGACTACACCGCGGACGACGTCCTCCCGAAATGCCACCGCAGTGCGCCGCGCCGCAAACGGCAGGATCACGACCTGGTCGGCGAGCACGTCGTCGATGGCGCGCGCAAGTTCGAACACTCGAGCAGGATCTGTCGTGCTGCGGATCTCACCCTGCAGGGCGCGAACCTCACTCACCGACGAGTCGTCGGCAACGGCCGATCCCGGGGTGCCCCACCGATAGAAGTTGCTCCCGTCCGGAGGCGGACCGTCAGGGTCGAAGATGTCGAGGATCGAAACGACGGCTGCTGCTCCGGGAGAACCGACCCACGCCCACTCCCCCATGTCCCACGCACCGTTGTCGAGCGTGGCACCGAAGAAGAGCTGCGAATCCTGGAGCTCGAGTTGCAGGTCTATGCCGACCGCTGCGAGCTGATCCACGAGCATCCGGGCGACGGCCGGCCGCTCGTCGGCGTTCTGCGTGGAGGAGAAGATCACGAGGGGGGGGTCCGCCACACAGTCCCGCTCCGCCCGCTCGCACGCGAGACCGACGAGCTCTCGGGCTCGCACCGGGTCGTGGTCGTAGTCACCCCAGACGGGGCTCGCAGCAGCGGGTGCGAATGTCTCGAAGAAGGACTCGATCGGGAGCCAACCGACATGCTCGGCGAGCTTGGTCCGGTCCACCGCGTGGGCGATGGCCCGCCGGAAATCGACGTTGGAGACGAGAGTGTCCTCGTTGGGGTTGTTCGGCCCGAACTGGAAGTTGAAGTGCTCCCAGATGGGGCCGCCGGTCACGTCGACGCTCACGCCGGCGGCGTCGAGCCGATCGAGTGGTCGACCGAAGGCCGGTACGTCATAGACGTCGAGCTCTCCGCCGATCACCTTCCCGACCGCGGTTTCGACTTCAGGAACGAACACGAACTCGACCGCGTCCAGCAGTGGAAGAGGTGCACCACCTGCGTCCCTCCGCCAGTACCGCGAGTTCCGGACGAAGCGCAACGAGCGGTCCTCCGCAACCGCGAGCATGAAGGGCCCGCCGGAGGGGATGGCTCCGTCGAACCCGAGCTCGGCGCAGAGATCTTTGCCTTCGAGCGCATGCCGCGGCAGCACGAATTCGAGCGCGGTCTCGTAGCGAATGGCGGGAGGTCCGAATCGGGCGGTCATCGACTTCCCCTCGAAGGACAGCACCGTCCCAGCACCGGTGACGGCGTCCCCCTCGAAGGAGTCGCAGTACTCGGCCGGCTGCGCCTCGGCCTCCAGGGTGAACGCAAGGTCCGCACCGGTGATGGACATGCCGTCGGACCAGACGGCTTCGTCGTGCACCGTCCATGTGACGATGACCGAGTCACCGCCGGCGACGACCCTCCCGTTCGCCGGCGAAGGAATCTCGGTGACGAGATCGGGTATGAACTCGAGAGTGTGGGGGTCGATCTCGTAGACCCGCGGCAGCCACGCTTGCCCGACGACCGATGTCGCGAAGCTGTCCGCACCGGGTATCGCAGAGAACGGGTTGAGCGTGCTGGGCCACATCTCGAGCCCGATCCGCACCTCCCCGGGACGGGTGGACGGCGGAGGCGCCTCGGTAGTCGAGGTCGTCGCCAGCGATGAGCTCGAGGTCGTCGTAACCGGGGAAACCGAAGTGGACGTAACCGAAGCGGACGCCGTCGTAACTGCCCCCGTCAGATCCCAGGACGAGGTAGTCGTCCCGGTTCCCGCGGGTTCCGTATCCCCGCAACCGACCGCGACGAGCGCGAGAACGGCAGTCGCGATCAACGTCCACCCCGCAGTCACGTGGTTGCCTCCTGCGCAGACTCTACGCCGCAGTCACCGCCCCGCTCAGACCCAGTATCGGACCACGGAGGCAAACGTGTCGGGGTCGAGGGAAGCGCCACCCACGAGGGCACCGTCGATGTCGCGCTTGGCCATGAAGGCCGAGATGTTTCCGGGGTTCACCGAACCCCCGTAGAGGATCCGCACGGTCTCGTCGGCGCCGGGCGCGACGGCTGCGACCGTCTCCCTGACATGCCCGGCGACGCGGGCTGCGTCGTCCGGATCGGCAGTGCGACCGGTACCGATCGCCCAAATCGGCTCATAGGCGACGACGATGGCGGCGACGCGCTCCGCGGATAGGCCCGCGAGGCCCAGCCTGACCTGGGAGCCCACGCGGTCCTCGGTGTGGCCGGCGTCACGCTCCGCATCGGTCTCGCCGACGCAGAGAATCGGGACCATGCCGTGCTCGAACACCGCCTTGACCTTGCGATTCACGTCGGCGTCCTGTTCGCCGAAGATCTGCCTCCGTTCCGAGTGCCCCACGGTGACGTATGAGACGGACAGCTTGGAGAGCATGCCCGGGGACACCTCCCCTGTATACGCACCTTTCTCCTCGAAGTGACAGTTCTGGGCGCCGAGCCGGATCGAGAGATGGTCGGTCTCGATCACGGTCTGTGCGGAGCGGAGTGCGGTGAACGGAGGGCACACCACCACTTCGACCCTGTCGAAGTCCCCAGGATCTAGCCGGTAGCTCAGCTTCTGCACCATCTGGATCGCATCGAGATGCGTGGCGTGCATCTTCCAGTTGCCGGCGATCATGTTCTTACGCATCGTCAACCCACCTCCTGAGTGCCGCGATCCCGGGGAGGTCTCTCCCCTCGAGCATCTCGAGTCCCGCACCGCCTCCGCTCGAGACATGACTCACAGCGGCGTCGAGTCCGAGCATTCTCACTGCCGCGACGGAGTCTCCGCCGCCCACGACGGTAAACCCATCGCTGGCCGCGACAGCGTCCGCCACTGCCGCCGTACCCGCAGCGAACGCCTCCCACTCGAACACCCCCATCGGCCCGTTCCAGAACACGCTTGCCGCCTCTCGCAGTACGCCAGAGAAACGCCGTGCCGTGTTCGGGCCGATATCCAGGCCGATCCCCTCCTCCGGCAGCGCACGCGCCGGCACGACGTCGTGCTCGGCATCCGCCGCAAACCGTGCAGCAACCACGATGTCGTCGGGAAGCGCGATCTTGCCACCGGTGTCAGAGCTGAGCAGATCTGCGACCTCGTCGAGCATCGCCTCCTCCACGAGCGAGGAGCCGATCTCGTAACCGGCCGCTGCCAGCAGCGTGAAGCACATCCCACCCCCGACGAGCATGAGGTCCACCCGGGGGAGAAGGTGCGTCATCACGCCGAGCTTGTCGGACACCTTGGCGCCGCCGAGCACGACCACGTAGGGGC
Source organism: Acidimicrobiia bacterium (assembly GCA_046756805.1). Lineage (GTDB taxonomy): Bacteria > Actinomycetota > Acidimicrobiia > Spongiisociales > UBA5794 > CAMYMC01. Next base: position 580 of record JBHHXA010000195.1, on the reverse strand, counting down.
GCGCCGGATCGTCCAGAAGTGTCCCCAGGGCCGCGACCTCCGCCTCGACGAGCCGTCCCGCTGCAGAAGGCAGCCGCTCCGCGACGCCCACGGTCGAAGCGTGGGCGCGGTGCGCCGAGCCGAACGCATCGAGCACGAAGAGATCGGCGAGCCGTGCCAGGCCGTCTGCCAGGTCCGGGTCGTTCTCGGTCTCACCGCTCTCGTAGCGAGTGTTCTCGAGCACCACGACGCGGTCCCCTGGATGGCGCACGGCGTCCTCGACTCGTTTGCCGATGACGGCGTCCGCGACATGCACCTCGAAGCCGCCGAGCCCGCCGAGCCGGCGAGCCACCGGCTCCATGGTGAGATCAGGGTCCGGACCCCGGGGCCTCCCCAGATGGCTGCACACGACCACGGAAGCGCCCCGGGACCGCAGCTCGTGAATCGTCCCCAGGCTGGCGCGGATTCGGAAGTCGTCGGTAACCCCGCCGTCGGCAAGCGGCACGTTGAGATCGGCCCGTACGAGCACCGTCCTGCCTGCGACGTCGACCCCGTCTAGCGTCGGCAGCGAGGTCACCTCAACCGAGCTTCTGGACGAGAT
>JBHHXA010000194.1:0-4769 GCA_046756805.1 Acidimicrobiia bacterium | reverse complement strand
AGCTCGATGGCGCGCTCGAGATAGGCAGTCGCCTCGGGACGTCCCGCGCCGCGATACGCGTGGGTCGACATCGTGTTGGTCACGATGCCGCGATATGAGAACTCGATGTGTGGGATCCGGTACGGCCCGGCGGCCATGATCCTCGTGAAGTGGGGATTGAGGGCACCGAAGGTCGGATACGCCCCGACGTCCTGGTCGATGTTGACCCGGAGAGCGACGATCGAACCGTCGCGCCTCGCTCCCAGCTCGACGGTCTGAATCTGAGCACGCCCGTGCGTCATCGAGGTCAGGTTGTCACCGCGTCCCTCGATCCACTTCACCGGTCGATCCAGTTCCCTGGCGATCACGGCGACGAGGACCTGTTCCGGGTAGGCGTAGAACTTGGCGCCGAACCCACCGCCGATGTCGGGGACCCGGCCCCGAATCGTGTCGCGCTCGACCCCAAGCGCACGAGCTGCAGCTCCCCGGTGCCCGAACACGTTCTGAGTCCCCACCCACAGCGTGAGCGAGCCGTCGTCCTCGGGGATAGCCATCGCAGAATTGGGTTCGAGCGGCACCGGAGCGAGCTTCTGGTTCCGGAACGTGGCCCTGACGACGACGTCCGCATCTCCGAACGCTGCGTCGTCTTCCTCATCGGCCACCACCCTGACGACGTTCGTGCCGACCTCGGGGAACAGGAGGGGGGCATCCTCTCCTGTGGCGGCGGCCACCGACGTCACAGCCGGAAGCGGATCGATGTCGGGCCAGACGAGGTCGGCCGCATCTGTGGCTGCCCGGGCCGAGTCGGCCACCACCACGGCGACGATCTCTCCGGCGAAACGAACCCTGTCCTTGGCGATGACCGGACGGGAAGCGGCCCGACCGACCCCGAGCGATGGCAGGTCTTTGAGGTCCAGATCGGACGATGTGTACACCGCAACCACGCCCGGCACTGCGAGAGCATCCTCGGTGGCGACCCCGTTGAGGATGCCGTGGCCGAACGTACTCCGCACCGATCTCAGGTGAAGGACGCCATCCACCTCGAGATCGTCGAGAAACCTGCCCTCGCCGCGAAGGAAGCGCGGGTCCTCGACGCGCTTTACGTCGTTTCCGAGAATGGATCCTGGCATGGCAGCGGAGAGGCTACCGCGTGTGAGCCATGCATCTCCCACGGCCCTCACCGCTCACACCGGAGGCAGCGGTGGCTCCCATTCCGAGGGCTCCTCTTCGAGTGGCCGCAGGTCCGGAACGAGTGGAGCGTCGTCCATGGCGCGAGTCCGATCGTCCCAGCCTGCGACCAGCCACGCCCCCACACCCCACGTGTAGACGGCGAGTCCGATGATCGCTCCGGCGAAGGGCACGAGCCACGCCGCGAGGCGCCACACGACCGTCGCCACGAGGAAGCCACCGAAGAGCCCGGCGCGGTCGCCGGTGAGCTTATTGCCGAACGCGGCCAGGGCCGGGACGGGACCGAGCGCCAGGCCGACGAGCACGAGGAGGGTCACGACGGTCCCGACGACGATGGTCGCCAGGGTGGATCCGGCGAAGAGCAGCGTGAACACGAGGGTGAACGGCAACGCGACCCCGGCGAGCAGCCCGACGACCAGCGTCCTCCCCGGTCGTGTCAACACCGCGCCCGCAGCCCGCGATCCGGATGCCCGGAAGAGCCAGAGACCCAGAAACCCGACCAGCACGAACACGATGAAGCCGAGGGCATATGCCAGCGTCAGATAGAGCCGAACGAGGAACGAGCCCCGCGTCGTCAGCCGGATCGCCACCCCACCCACGGAAGCCCCTTCGGGGATGTCGACGACCTCGTCCGAGCGATACAGGAGGTCGCCGGCAACCGCGAGACCAGGCTCGACGTCCAGCGAGCGGACCGTCACGTCCACATCCCTGCCGACCGAGCCTGCGAGGTCGAGACGGAATACCCTCCCCCGGACGTCCCTCCCCACCCCTCCGGTGAGCCGCGTCGTGCCTCCGACCACCAGAAGATCGCGCCCGATCGACCCGGTCACCTCGGTCTCGAAGGCCACCACGGCGAGGTCGTCGGCAATCGTGCCGGACACCTCGATCGACCGGACGAGCCCTCGCACGCTTCCGAGCACGCTGCCCCCGATGCGCACCGTCCCGTGCGAAACGGCGAGCACATCGCCCGTCACGACGCCGTCGATGGTGAGATCCCCCGTGGCGATCACGAGATCACCCTCGATGCGCCCCTCGATCCGTCCCGAGCCGGAAGCGACATATGCATCCTCTTCCTGGGTCGTGCCCCGGTCGATGAGCAGGATCGAGGTGTCGATGACGTCGAACGGCGGGACCGGCAGCGGGAGGTACACGGCGCCGACCACAACGAGCCCCAGCAGCGCCCCGGCCATCCTGCGACGAGTCAACACGGGCGGAAGTCTATGAACCCGAGGCCGCGGATCGCCCGGTCACAGCGGCAGCGCGTACTGGACCAGATTGAGGAGCGGCCAGGGCACCAGACCGAATGCGATGGTCACGGCGATCGCCATACCGAGCACCGCCCGTTGCTGGACCGTCGCCTCGGGACCTGCCGTTGCCGTGCCCGGACCCTCGGCGAGGACCGGCTGTTGGAAGTACATCCGGACGATGACCCGCAGATAGAAGAAGAGCCCGGCGACGGCGGTGACCAGGCCCACGACGACCAGCCAGGTGTAGCCGGCGTCGGCCGCGGCCGCGAACACGCTCACCTTGCCGACGAAACCCGCCGTGAACGGGATCCCCGCCATCGACAGCATCAGCACGGCCATGATGCCTGCCAGGACGGGCAATCTCATCCCCAGACCCTGGTACTCGTCGAGGGAGGAGCGACCCGCACGTGACCCGCTCACCACCGCCGTGACGGTGAAAGCGCCGAGAAGCTGGAACGCATACGTCGCTAGATAGAACCACATGGCGGGGACACCGGCCCGGGCCCCGACGAGCGCCGTGAGCATGAACCCGGCGTGGGCGACGCCGCTGTAGGCGAGCATGCGTTTGATGTCGGTCTGGGAGATGGCGAACACCGTGCCCAGGACCACAGACAGGGCGGCAACCGCAGAGAGCGGCGGCGCCCAGAGGTCGGCGGCTGCAGGAAAGGCCCCGACCAGGATGCGTGCGATCGCGGCGAAACCGGCGACCTTCACCCCGGCGGCCATGAACCCGACGGCGCCTCCCGCGGCCCCCTGGTACACGTCGGGCGCCCACTGATGGAACGGTGCGGCGGACACCTTGAAGCCGAGGCCGACGACGAGCAGCGCGATGCCCGCCGCGAGAACACCTTCTCTCCCGTTGAGGACGAGGTCGAAGAGCCCGCTGCTGACGAAGTCCTCGATCCCCCCGCCGTAGATCGACGTGGAGCCGGTGGCCGCAAACGTGAGTGCGATCCCGTAGAGGAAGATCGCAGACGCAAACGAGCCGAGGAGGAAGTACTTCATCGCGGCCTCGTCGGAGTTGGACTGCTCTCGCACCACGCCTGCGATCACGTACAGGCTGATCGACGCCGCCTCGAGTCCGATGAAGAGGAGCAGCAAGTTGTTCGCCATCGCCATCGTGTGCAGACCGACCGTCGAGAGCAGCACCAGCGCGATGAACTCCGCGCCGCGCCGCCCCAGCGACTCGACGAGCGGCCACGCCGCGAGCAGGCCGAACGCTGCGACGAGGAATACCACGATGCCCGCAAACGCGGTGAAGTGGTCCGTCACGACCATCGAGGTGCTGCCCCGAAGGCCGCCGTAGTTGAGCTGGGGACCGATGTCGTCGACCCTCGACCACTGCACCCACGACAGCAGCGTCGCGAGCACCAGCCCGGTGAAAGCGACCTCGCCCCACATCCGGGGGCCGAGATCGGTGGTCACGGCGACCATCAGCACCACGAGCGCAGCTCCGAGGAGGATCACTTCGGGACCGATCGGGAGGAAGGCGATGTTCTCCATCCCTACTCGCCCTCCGCCCTCAGCTCGACCTCCGCCATGCGCCCGAACTCCGGTACGTCGAACTCGGTGTGCTCCTCGATCCGCTCGAGGATGGCGTCCACGGAGGGCTCGATGCGCTCCAGCGCAGGACGCGGATACACCCCGAGGAAGACGATGAGCGCGGCCAGGGGCGCGATGATCGCGATCTCACGGAACCGCAGGTCGATGAGCTTCTCGTTCTCCGGCTTGGTCACCGGTCCCGTGAACACCCTCTCGTACGCCCAGAGCAGGTAGATCGCGGCGAGCACGACGCCCGACGCGGCGATGACGGTGTGTGCGGGGAGGCTGAGATAGCTGCCGAGCAAGATCTTGAACTCGCCGATGAACCCGTTGAGACCGGGCAGCCCCGCAGACGCGAACGCCACGAACAGGAAGAAGCCTGCGAACACGGGCATGACGCGGGCGAGACCGCCGTACTCGGAGATCTCCCTGGTGTGCCTCCGGTCGTAGATCATCCCGACGAGCAGGAAGAGCGCTCCCGTGGTCAGGCCGTGGTTCACCATCTGGATGACGCCGCCCTGGAGGCCCTGGGCCGTGAGGGCGAAGGTACCGAGCACTATGAAGCCGAGGTGGCTGACCGACGAGTACGCGATGAGCCGTTTCACATCGGGCTGCACGATGGCGACCACCGCCCCGTACACGATGCCGATCACCGCGATCGCCGCGATCCACGGAGCCAGACGCACAGATGCATCCGGGAAGAGGGTGAGGTTGAACCGGAGGAACCCGTAGGTCCCCAGCTTCAGCAGCACACCCGCCAGCAGGACCGAGCCCGCGGTCGGCGCCTCGGTGTGGGCGTCCGGGAGCCAGGTG
>JBHHXA010000193.1:0-4770 GCA_046756805.1 Acidimicrobiia bacterium | reverse complement strand
CATCGGAACCCAGGGCGCCGACGGGGAACCGGAGACCGTTCGAGACCGCTTGCACGAGATCCGCGGGGAGAGCGATCGAGGGAAGGTCGACGAGGCCGTCGCGCGGAGCGAGGAGCAAGTGCTGCCAGCCGCCGTCGCCGGCCGCGGACTCGATCTGATCCAACGCACAGGCCCGGTCGACGGCCAGCGATCCGATACACGTCCTGCGCAGCGCGGTCAGGTGGGCGCGGCCACCGAGCGATGCCGCGAGATCATCCGCCAGGGTCCTCACGTACGTCCCGCTCGAGCACCGTACCCGGAACTCCACCTCGGGATAGTCGGACGGGGCGAAGTCGATCATCTCGAGCGCATGAATCACAACGGGCCGGGGCTCACGAGCGACCTCGATGCCCTCCCGCGCCAATTCGTAGAGGCGTTTGCCGCCGACCTTGCGCGCAGACACCATCGGCGGAACCTGCATCTGGGGGCCCACGAACCGATCCATGACCGAATCTACGTCTGCGGCGGCCACCGGGAGCGGTTCTCGCGAGAGCACGGCCCCGTCGGCGTCGAGCGTGTCCGTGGCGACTCCGAACATGGCCCGTGCCACGTACTCCTTGGGGGCCTCCTGGACGAACCTGAGCAGGCGGGTCGCCCTGCCCACGCCGAGCACGAGCAGGCCGGTCGCCATGGGATCGAGGGTGCCGGCGTGACCGACCTTGCGCACGCCGATGGTGCCGCGGGTCTTGGCGACGACATCGTGTGACGTCCAACCCTGCGGCTTGTCGACGAGGAGAAACCCGTCCTCGATCGTCGTCACAGCTGCTCTCGAATGAGATCCATGACCTGCTCCGGGGCGGCCTCGATGGTGAACCCGGAGGCGTTGTGATGGCCACCACCTCCGAACCTGGACGCGATCGCCGCCACGTCGACGCGGCCGCGCGACCGCAGGCTCGCCTTGATGACGCCGGGCTCCGGTTCCTTCAGGAGCACGGCTACGTGCGCCTCTTCCGCGATGCGGATGAGGTCGATGAGCGCATCCGCGTCCTCAGATCCGATCTCTGCGGACCGGAGGTCCTCATCCTTCAGCAAGGACCACACGAGGGACTTCTCCGGCTCGAGCCGCGCCCGGGTCATGACGAGCCCGGCAACCGCCAGGTAGCCGAACGGTGACCTCTCGTAGAGATGCATCCCGATCTCGTCCGGTACCGCGCCCGCCTCGATCAACGCCCCAGCGATGCGCAGCACCTCCGGTGTCGTGTTCGAGTATTGGAATCGTCCGGTGTCCGTGACCAGCCCCGTGTAGAGAGCCGCCGCGGTCGCCGGCGAGATATCCCAGCCGAGCTCGACCAGGAGACCATGCGCCAACTGGGCGGTCGCCGCAGCCTCGGGGTCGATGAGACGCACGTCCCCGAACCCCTCGTTCGACACATGGTGGTCGATCACGAGGACCGAGTCTGCCTCCGCAGCCAGGCTCGCGACCGAGCCCAGTCGATCGGGCGAAGCCGTGTCACAGGCGACGAGAAGGTCTACGTGCCCCACCTCTGTGTTCGGGGCCACGAGCCAGGTCTGGTCCAGGAATGCCATGGCCTTCGGCACGACGAAGGGCTCGCCAAACGTCGCGAACGCGGTCTTCCCTGCACCCCTCGCCGAGATCGCAAGCCCCAGCATGGAGCCCAGCGCATCGCCGTCCGGTCGAATGTGCCCGGTGACGACGATCCGCTCCGCACGAGACATCGCCGCTGCCGCGTCTGCGAAGTCGACGGCCCTTTCGCTCACTCGCCGCCCTCCCATCCTTCGAGGTCGTGGAGGATCTTCGAGATCCTGATGCCGTGCTCGATGGAGGGATCGACCTGAAACTCGAGTACCGGTGTGTACTTGAGCCGCACCTGTGATGCCATCGTGGCCTGCACCTTGGGCGCCGAGGACTGGAGCGCGGCCCCCGTCTGTACGACCTCCTCGGTCGAACCGAGCACCGAGTAGAAGACCCGTGCAGCCCTGAGATCGGGAGCGCAGTTCACGTCGGTGATGGTGACGAAGCCGATCCTCGGGTCCTTCAGGCCCGCGACCGCATCCGAGATGACCTCACGGAGCAGCTCGTTGACCTTCCTCATCCGGGGCGTGGCGCTGCGGCTCACTCGGGTCGCTCGAGGTGTGTGACGGAGTAACCGAGCAACTCGACGTCTCTGCGGTCCGCGATCGCGGTGCGCACGGTGTGCAGGACCCGATCGACGTGTCCGGGGCCGGCCGCCACCGCTGCAATCCCGATAGTCGTCCTGTGCCACTTGTCGAGATGGTCCACCTCGGCCACGGCAACGCCATACGTCGCTCCTACGTGCGTGGTGAGCGACTTCACGACCTGCCGCTTCTCCTTCAGCGAACGTGCTTCCCTGATCCGTAGCTCGATCCGGAGGGCCGCAGCATGCATGGCATCAGGTACGGGCAACCTGGCGAATCTCGTAGGACTCGATGGTGTCGCCCTCCTTGACGTCACGGAAGTTCTCGAGCCCTATTCCGCACTCGAAACCATTCTGGACGCTCTGCACATCGTCCTTGAAGCGCCGGAGCGACGCGATGCGGCCGTCGTAGACAACGACCCCGTCCCGCACGACGCGTGCGCTCGCGTTGCGGTTGATCGTGCCCTCGGTCACGTACGAACCGGCTACGAATCCGAACCGGGGAGCCCGGAACACCGCGCGAACGTCTGCGACACCGAGGAACGTCTCGACCTCGTCTGGCGCGAGCTCGCCCACGAGCAGGCCCTCGACGTCATCGAGCAGCTCGTAGATGATGTTGAACGTCCGGATGTCGATGCCCTGGCTCTTGGCGCCCGACCTGGCTCCAGCATCCGGTCGCGTGTTGAAACCGTAGATCACGCCCTCGGATGCTTCAGCAAGCATGACGTCGTTACTCGTGATGCCGCCGACGGCCCCATGGATGAGCCGCACCGAGGCGTCGTCCCGTTTGATCTTCCCGAGCGCATCGCGGATCGCTTCGAGCGACCCGTGGGCGTCCGCCTTGAGCACGATGCGGAGTTCCGTCTGCTCCCCATCGCGCAGCGACTCGAGAAGCTTCATGAGACGCTCGGTAGCGGTGGGAAGCACGAGATCGCGTGATCTGATGTCGTCTGCCCGCGCCTGAGCCTGCTTTCGCGCCATGCGCTCGTTCTTGACGACCTCGAACATGTCTCCCGCGGTCGGGACTTCGTCCCACCCCATGACGAGCACAGGCGTCGAGGGCCCTGCTTCGCGCACCTGGTTTCCGCTCTCGTCGAACATCGCCCGCACCCGCCCCGACACCGGACCGGCGACGAGGATGTCACCGCGGCGCAGCGTCCCGCGATGCACCACAGCGGTGCCGACCGGACCGCGACCCACTTCGAGCTGGGCTTCGATGACCGTCCCCACGGCCGGAGCCTTCGGGTTGGCCTTCAGCTCCTCGACCTCGGCGACGATCGAGAGCATGTCGAGCAAGTGGTCGATGCCGTCGCCGGTGAGAGCAGAGATCTCGGCGGAGACCACCTCGCCACCCAACTCCTCGACGACGACGCCGTGCTGGGTCAGTGCGCCGCGCACCGAGAATGGGTCGGCCGCCTCGAGATCCATCTTGTTGATCGCAATGATCATCGGTACCCCGGCCGCGATCGCGTGATCGATCGCTTCCACGGTCTGCGGCATCACTCCGTCGTCGGCAGCTACGACGATGATGGCGATGTCGGTAACGTTTGCTCCACGGGCCCGCAGCGCCGTGAAGGCCTCGTGACCCGGCGTGTCGATGAACGTGATCCTGTCGCCGTTTCTCGTCACCTGATACGCCCCGATGTGCTGGGTGATCCCACCTGCCTCGCCGGCTACGACGTTGGCGGATCGTATGGAATCGAGCAGCTGGGTCTTGCCATGGTCGACGTGGCCCATCACGGTGACGACGGGGGGGCGAGGCTCGAGGGTCGAAGGATCGTCCTCGTAGGACACGAGGTGCGGCCCGAACGGCTCATCTTCCTCTTCCGGCTCTTCCTGGGCCTCTTCGACGTGGATCGCCCAACCGAAATGGTCGCCGAGGGGAACGATGGCTTCACCCGGGATCGTGCCGGCTCCCGGCACCATCTCTCCCATCGAGAGCAGCTGGCGAACGATGTCGCCCGTCCGCACCCCGATCAGCCTGGCCAGCTCGTGAGCGGTGATGCCCTTCTCGACCGTGAGGCTGCGACCGGCCCCGACGGAGGGCGGCTCGGCGACCGGCGCCGGGGGAGGCTCCTCGATCTCATGCACAGGTTCAGCGACCGCGTCAGCGGGTACGACCGGCTCCGAGGCCTCGGGTAGGTCGGGCTCGACCGCTACGGAGGCCGAAGCTCCGTTCTCATCAGGTGCCGCGGCCGGCTGGGGTGTCGCCGTCTCCTCGTACGACAGTCGTACGAGCGCCGCAGAATCCTCGTCGAGCCCGGAGGACGCCGTCTTGACCTCGAGCCCGAGTTCCTGGGCGCGAGCCAGCACCACTTTGGACTCGAGATCGAGCTCGCGTGCCAGCTCATAGACGCGTAGCTTCGTCAACCGGTTCCTCCAGTCGGACATCGTGTCGGGGCGCTCATGCCGTCGGCTCCGTCTCGCCGACCTTCTCTTCTTCCACCGACCCAGCCTCTTCTTCCACCGACCCAGGATCGACCGCCACTGCCACGGGCTCTTCCGCAGCCTCATCGACCACGTCTTCTTCTGGTGCGTCGGTTTCCTCTGCGGCGGGCACTGCCGCCTCGGGCGCTGCTGCCGCCTCGGGCGCTGCTGCCGCCTCGGGCGCTGC
>JBHHXA010000192.1:0-4817 GCA_046756805.1 Acidimicrobiia bacterium | reverse complement strand
CGCGAGGACGTCCCGTCGCCGCCCCCCCTCATGTCTGAGTGGGTGCGCACCGACGGGAGGATCTGGGTCCCCACCAACCCCGACGACGATCGCCCTGCGGGCCAGATACCGGAGCCGGAGCGTGACTACTACCTCGAGCGCATCTACCCGGCGTTCGGCAACCTCGTACCCCGCGACGTGGCCTCACGGGCCGCGATGCGGATGATCGACCAGGGCCGCGGGGTCGGGAAGCTGAAGAACGGCGTGTTCCTCGACTTCGGCGACGCCATCGGCCGTCTCGGTGCGGACACGATCGAAGAGCGATACGGCAACCTGTTCGAAATGTATGACCGCATCACCGACGAGAACCCGTACCAGGTGCCGATGAGGATCTACCCCGCACCGCACTACACCATGGGCGGGCTCTGGGTCGACTACAACCTCATGACGACGGTGCCGGGTCTGTTCGCCATCGGTGAGGCCAACTTCTCCGACCACGGTGCAAACCGCCTCGGGGCGTCCGCATTGATGCAGGGCCTCGCGGACGGCTACTTCGTGCTGCCATACACCATCGGCGACTACCTGGCGGACTTCCTGAACGTCGACCCCGTGCCGACGAGCGACGACTCGTTCCGGGAGGCCGAGGCCGGCGTCGCGGATCGCGTCGACGGTCTGCTCGGGATCAACGGGACGCGCACCGTGGACTACTTCCACCGCGAGCTGGGAAAGATCATGATCGAGCAATGCGGGATGGCCCGCAGCCGGGAGGGTCTGGAGAAAGCGCTCAGCGAGATACCCGCGCTGCGCGAGGAGTTCCGCAAAGACGTTCGCGTCCTCGGTGACGGGGAAACGATGAACCAATCGCTGGAGAAGGCCGGTCGCGTGGCCGACTTCCTCGACCTCGGCGAACTGATGTGCCGCGACGCTCTCGACCGGGAGGAGTCCTGCGGTGGACACTTCCGATTGGAGCACCAGACCGATGAGGGCGAGGCGCTCCGGGATGACGAGAGGTTCGCCCACGTTTCGGCCTGGGCTTGGGAGGGTCCGGATCGATCCCACACCAAGTATCGCGAAGAGCTGACATTCGACTACGTCGCGCTGGCACAGAGGAGCTACAAGTGATGAATCTCACGCTCCGGGTGTGGCGGCAGGCCGGGGGCGATCGTCCCGGCGAGTTCAAGACCTATTCCGCTACCGGCGTCAGCCCGGAAGCCTCGTTCCTCGAGATGCTCGACATGGTCAACGAGCGGCTCATCGAGGGTGGCGAGGAGCCCATCACGTTCGAGGACGACTGCCGTGAGGGCATCTGTGGCACGTGCGGTCTGATGATCAACGGCCAGCCTCACGGCCCGCAGCTCGGGACGGCGACGTGTCAGCTCCACATGCGGAAGTTCAGCGACGGGGACACCATCGTCATCGAGCCATGGCGAGCGACGGCCTTTCCCGTGCTCAAGGATCTCGCGGTGGACCGGTCGCCATTCGATCGCATCATGGAGGCCGGAGGATTCATCACCGTGCCGACGGGCAGCGCCCCGGACGCCAACCTCATCCTCGTCCCGAAGGAAGCCGCGGATGCCGCCTTCAACGCCGCGGCCTGCATCGGTTGCGGAGCATGCGTCGCGGCTTGCCCCAACAGCGCCGCCCAGCTCTTCACGTCGGCCAAGATCGCACACCTCAACCTCCTTCCCCAGGGCCGGCCGGAGCGCCACAGCCGGGCCATCGCCATGGTGGAGAAGATGGAGGAGTTCTTCGGATCCTGTACCAACCACGCCGAGTGCGAAGCCGCCTGCCCCCAGAGCATCAGCATCGACAACATCGCACTGATGAACCGCGACTACCTCAGGGCCAAGGTCTCAGACCGTCGAGTGGCCGGTCGACGCTGAGCGTGTCCGGCTCGGATGAATTAGAACGACTGCTCAAATTTGATGCAGCACTCGGCTACAGTTCTCTGAAACGCCTACCCGTCGAAAGGACTGATTTGAGCACTTTCCTCAGCGAGGACTACATGGCGGAGGCGACCACGGCGCTCGGGGACCACGCCGGGTTCTCGGCGGCCACCTCCGGCGTCGAGCTCGGCCTCCAATTCGTCGTCTCCGACCACCCGCAAGACGGGGAGCTTCGCTACTTCCTGAACATCGCCGGTGGCGAGTCGCAGCTGGCGCGAGGTGACCTCGAGGATGCAGACGTGACCGTGACGAACGAGTACGCGACCGCAGTCGGGATCTCGAAGGGTGAACTCAACACCCAAATGGCCTTCATGACCGGCAAGCTGAAGGTGGCAGGGAACATGGCCAAGCTCATGATGAACCAGAACGTCGTCAACGAGTTCGCCAATGCCCTCGCCGAGCTGGACGTCGAATACTGAGGTCATCAGGTCGCGGCTTTCACACCGCACCACGCGAGAGAGGCGCATCCTCGAGGATGCGCCTCTCTCTGTTTCGTGTAGGAGGTGTTGGAAGCCCTACTTGACCGCGTCCTTGAGGCCCTTGCCCGCCTTGAAGGCAGGGACGTTCCGTGCCGGGATCGGCACCTCGGCCCCCGTCTGCGGATTGCGACCCGTCCGTGCTTCGCGGTAACGGCGTTCGAACGTGCCGAAGCCCGTGAATGTGACTTTGTCTCCCCCAGCCAGCGCAGCCGCGATCGTGTCGAGCGTTGCGTCGACGACGCCGCTCACACTCGACTTCGACTCGCCGGTCGCTCCCGCAACCGCATCGATCAACTCACCCTTGTTCACAAACCCTCCTTGAAGTGGCGGTAGTGCACACACCGATGTGAATCACACGTCTGTAACCCTACCTCGGAAGCGTTACGGGTCAAGGCTTTGCGCCCGATTCCTGAGAACGATTCCGCCCAACCGCGGCGACCGCTGACCGCCTTCGGTAGAGTGGCACACCGACGGCATCACGACGGAGGCGACGCTTGAAACGAAACCTGGTACGAGGTCTGGGCGTCGTCGGGGCGCTGGTGACGATCCAATCCGTGCTGTGGGAAGTCGCAAGGATGAAGCCCGATTACGGGTTCCTCGTCACACCGTGGTCGATACGCGGGTACGAAACCGTCCACGGTGCGATCTACGCCGCCATTGGCGTCGTGATGCTGGGAGCCGTGCTGCTCACCATGTGGAGCCGGTCCCAGGAACCGCGCCTCGGCATCGCCATCGCCGGGTACATGGTGGTGGCAGCGACGGTCGTGACCGCAGTGTTCGCCAGCGAGCCGAAGATCGATGCCGCCACCGGACTCCAGGTCGTGGACGCTCAGGGTGAAGTCGTCAAAGAGACGACCAGGATCGACGTGCCCTCGGGCCTCCTCGTGCTGGTGCTGGCAGTCTTCATCGCGATGCTCGCCTACATCGGGCTGCGTGGGTACGTGGTCTCGAACACCCCCGTCCTCCAGCGACGAGGCGTCTTGCCTGCGGCAACCGCCGCGTCCTTCGTGATTGCATTCCTTGTCGCCTCGGCGCTCATCGGAAGCGAGGTGCGGTTGATGGCCTGGTTCGCCGTGTTCCTCGTGACGGCGCTGCTCGCCGTGATGTCCTCGTTGTTCCGGCCCCGGGAACTCGCGGCGAATCGAATGCTGATCGCAGCGAGCGTCGTTGCGGGGTCGGCGATCGGGACCTCCGCCGGTGCCATCCGGGGGACCTTGTTGCGGTTCCAGGTCACCGAGATCGGTACCGCCGCCCAGTACAAGGACAGCCAGGTGACCTGGGGATACTTTCTCGCCAGTATCGGGATGGCTCTCGCCTTCGTCGGCGCAGTGGCCATCTGGGCGCAACGCCGGGACTCGATCCTCAACATGCAGCGAGCGCGCCGCCAGCGAGAGGCAGCTGAGCAGAGCGCGGCGGAGGTCGAATCCGCCCTCCAGATCGCCCCTTAGGAAGGCGGCACTCAGCCGGCGATCGAGTCCAGGTCCGCGACCTTCTTCTTGACGGCTTCTGCGGCCTCCCGCAGACCCTGCACCTCGTCGGTGGTCAGATCCGCAGTGACGATTTCGTCCACTCCGCCGGCACCGAGCTTCGCCAGCACACCGAGATAGACGTCGGAGATGCCGTACTGCCCCGTCATCCACGCACACACCGGCATGGTCGCTCCGCTGTCCGTCACCACGGCCTCGACCATCGCCGCGGCCGCCGCCGACGGTGCGTAGTACGCACTCCCCGTCTTGAGGAACGCCACGATCTCGGCACCCCCGTTGCGGGTGCGATCCACCAGTTCGTCGATCGTCGCCGCATCGAGCACTTCGGAGAGGGGCCGGCCACCGACCTTGCAGAGCGAAGGAACCGGAACCATGGTCGGCCCGTGACTGCCGAGTGTGACCGCCTCCACCTCGAGTACGTCGACTCCGGCGCGCTCTGAGATGAAGTGGGCGAAGCGGGCGCTGTCGAGCATCCCCGCCTGTCCCATCACACTCGACTCTTCGAATCCGCTCACGCGCGCGGCGAGCGTCGTCATCTGATCGAGCGGGTTCGTGACCACGATGAGAACGGCGTCCGGGGACTGGGGGGTGATCCCGGTGACGACGTCGGAGACGATGGAGGCGTTCGCCTCGAGCAGATCCATGCGGCTCATGCCCGGCTTGCGGGGAAGCCGGCGGTGATCCCGACCACGTCGCTGCCTACGGTGTCGGCGTAGTCGTTGGTCCCGGTGACCATCGTGCGGTAGCGCTGCACCGGTCGGGACTGGTTCATGTCGAGGGCCAGACCCTGCGGCAGGCCGTCGACGATGTCGGTCATCACGACCTCATCCACGATGTCGGCCTCGGCAAGCCTCTGGACGGTTGTCGATCCGTACTTCCCCGCACCAACGACGGTGACCTTGGACATCCTCGCTCCTTGACCTGGC
>JBHHXA010000191.1:0-4823 GCA_046756805.1 Acidimicrobiia bacterium | reverse complement strand
ATCAGGTACGCGACGACTCCGCCGCGGAACAGACCGAGAGCGAGCCGCGTCGCACCGACGACGAGCGCGAGCAACACCCCGAGCGCCACGTAGGCCGAGCTGCCGGGCACGGCCATGGTCGACAATGCACCGAACGTGAGGAGGCTCGTCATCGCAACAGGGCCGGTCTGGAGATACCGGGACGATGCAAGGAAGGCCGCCGCGATCGTGGGCACGGCGGCGGCATAGAGCCCGATGTACGGCGGCATCCCGGCGATCTCCGCGTACGCCAATGCCTGCGGGACCAGGATCACGGCAACGCTGAGCCCCGCAACGACGTCCTCGCGATGCGGCGCCGACCAGCGGGCCGGGAGCTCCATGGTCATCGGCGTCGTGTCATCCGTCTCTCCCTCACTCTGGGCCGGGAAGATGCCCTGATCATCGTCGGCGCCAGACCTGCCGCGCAAGATCATCGTCGAATCGCCACCTCGGCTTTCAGCGTCGTGTACGTTGCACTCGGCAAGGGAGGGCCGCGCTGCGCTACGGGTTCGTCATCGACCAGGACACGTGCATCGGCTGCCACGCCTGCACCGTTGCCTGCAAGACCGAGCACGATGTCCCGCTCGGCGTGAACCGCACGTGGGTGAAGTACATCGAGAGAGGGACGTGGCCGGACACCTCGCGGTTCTTCTCAGTGATGAGGTGCAACCACTGCACCTCGGCGCCGTGTGTGACTATCTGCCCGACCAGGGCCCTGTTCAAGCGGGACGACGGAATCGTCGATTTCGACACGAGCCGGTGTATCGGATGCAAGTCGTGCATGCAGGCCTGTCCCTACGACGCCATCTACATCGACCCCGGCGATCACACCGCACAGAAGTGCAACTACTGCGTCCATCGCATCGAGGTCGGGCTCGAACCGGCATGCGTCGTCGTGTGCCCCGAGCAAGCGATCGTCGCCGGGGACCTCGACGACGCCCGATCTCGCATCTCGCGGATCGTCGCCAACGGTCGTGTTGCGAGCCGGGCACCCGAGCAGGGCACATCACCCAACGTGTTCTACAAGGGTGCAGACGCCGCCAGCCTCGACCCCCTCGCCGCCACCTCCCTCAACGGGGGCGGCATCTGGCGTGACGGCGGATCCCCGGCGAGCGACTGGCTCGCCGTCGATCTCACCGGCGATGGCAAAGCCGGGAACGACGACGAACGCGCCACCAGCGCGGGCGAAGCTCCGCGGGTCGTCTACACCACCGACCACCCCGCACCGTGGGGCTGGCGGGTCTCGACCTATTTCCTGACCAAAGGCATCGCGGCCGGTGTCGTGCTGGCGCTCGCCGTCGCCATGCTCGCCGGGGGTGAATTCGACACCGGTTGGACGCAGTGGGGGGCGCCCCTCATCGCGACGATCTTCCTCGCCATCACCGGTGCGCTCCTCGTCGCGGACCTGAAACGGCCGGGACGGTTCCACTATCTGCTGACGAAGGCGAACCCACGCTCATGGCTGGTGATCGGCGCCTGGATCCTCACCGCCTACGCGATCGTGCTCGGGTTGTGGTTGGTCGCGGGGATCGCGGGTGTCGACGGTGTGCTCACCGCAATCGTATGGACCGCCGCGCCCCTTGCGATCGCCACCGCGGGCTACACGGCCTTCCTCTTCGGACAGGCCGAAGGGCGCGACCTGTGGCAGAGCCCGATGCTGTTGTGGCACATGATCGCGGGAGCATTCGCCGTCGGTGGCGGGGCCACGCTCGTCGCAGATCTGTTCGTCAGCATCGAGACCGTCGCCTCGGAAGCCGCCGCATGGACGCTGATCGGCGGCACGTCGGCGCTCGGGCTCATCGCGCTCTCCGAGTCCTTCTCCCGGCACCCGACCCGGAACATCGCGGCGGCGGTCCATCACCTGACGCGCGGCAAATGGGAGGGGCAGTGGTGGGTCGGTGGTCTCATCGTCGGCGTCGAGATCCCGATCCTCCTCACCGCCATGACCCTCGCAGGCGGAAGTGAGGGTTTCGCCGCGGTGGCAGGGCTTGCCGCCGCGGCCGGCCTGTGGCTCGCAGACGACGCGTTCGTCCAGGCCGGTCAGGGCGTCCCTCTGTCATGACGAACCAGGAGAAACAGCAGCGGTGACCACGAACGACCACGCCACGGATCTCACACCGCTCGGGGCACCGGGCGAGCTCGCCGCGTATCCGCCTCCCGATCTGTGGGACGACTGGGAGGAGTACGACGCAGCTTCGTGGCCCGAGAAGGTGAAACGTCGCTTCCGGCTCGTTCCCACGACCTGTTTCAACTGCGAGTCCGCCTGCGGGCTCCTCGCCTACGTGGACAAGGACACGGGTGACGTGCGGCGCTTCGAGGGCAACCCTGCGCACCCCGGCTCCCGCGGGAGGAACTGCGCCAAGGGGCCCGCCACCCTGAACCAGATGTACGACCCGGACCGAATCCTGCACCCGTTGCGCAGGACGGGGGAACGAGGCGGAGGCGGCTGGGAGCGTGTCACCTGGGACGAGGCGCTGGACGACATCGCAAAACGCATGCGCAGGGCGCTCGCCGAGGACCGACACGACGAGATCATGTACCACGTCGGCCGGCCCGGCGAGGACGGGTTCATGGAGAGAACCCTGCGAGCGTGGGGCGTAGACGGCCACAACAGCCACACCAACATCTGCTCGAGCGGAGCGAGGACGGGGTATGCGATGTGGATGGGCTACGACCGGCCCTCCGCGGACTTCGCCAACGCCTCGTTCATCCTGCTCCTGTCCAGCCAGCTCGAGACCGGCCACTACTTCAACCCCCACGCCCAGCGGATCATGGAGGCGAGAGAATCGGGAGCGAAGATCGCGACGATCGACCCCAGGTTGTCGAACACCGCTTCAATGTCCGACGTATGGCTGTCTCCCTGGCCGGGGACCGAGCCTGCGATCTTCCTCGCCATCGCCCGCCATCTGCTGGAGACGGATGCGATCGCGCACGATTTTGTCCGCAGGTGGGTCAACTGGGAGGAGACGCTGTCGCTGCGTCATCCCGACCGCATGAAGACGTTCGAGACCTTCGTCGAGCTGCTCCGCGAGACCTATGCCGATTGCACGTTCGATTGGGCTGCCGAGGAGTCGGGCGTGCCCGCCGATCGCATCGCGACGGTGGCCGGGGAGGTTGCCGCGGCCGGGAGCCGCTTCGCATCGCACACGTGGCGGGCAACGGGGTCCGGAAACCTCGGAGGCTGGCAAGCAGCCCGGACGCTGTTCTTCCTCCACGTCCTCACCGGCTCGGTCGGGACGAAGGGCGGTGTGTCCCCCAACGGCTGGGCGAAGATCAAGCCCGAGCACTGGAACATGCCGCCTCCGCACAGCCGGTGGAACGAGTTGCTGTGGCCGGCCGAGTACCCGTTCGCTCATCACGAGATGTCGTTCCTGCTCCCCTACTTCTTGAAGGAAGGGCGGGGCAAGCTCGACGTGTACTTCACCCGGGTCTACAACCCGGTGTGGACGAACCCGGACGGCTTCTCCTGGATCGAGGTGCTCACCAACGAGGACTTCGTCGGTCTCCACGTGGCCCTCACACCCACCTGGTCCGAGACCGCGTGGTACGCCGACTACGTCCTGCCGATGGGTGTGGGCTCGGAGCGTCACGACACCCACTCGTACGAGACCCACGCCGCGCAGTGGCTCGGGTTCCGGCAGCCGGTCCTCCGCGTCGCTGCGGAACGCGAGGGAAGCACCGTGGACCGCACCTTCGAAACGAACCCCGGTGAAGTGTGGGAAGAGACGGAGTTCTGGATCGATCTCTCGTGGCGCATGGATCCCGACGGCGCGCTCGGCATCCGCAGGTGGTTCGCGTCACCGACAGACGGCGACCGCCCGATCTCCGTGGACGAGTACTACGGCTGGATGTTCGACCACTCCGTCCCCGGGCTCCCCGATGCTGCCGCAGTCGAGGCGCTCACGCCGCTCGGCTACATGAGGAAGTACGGAGCGTTCGAGGTCGCCCGCGACGTCTACGGGGTTCACGAGAGGCCTGCTGCCCCGGGCAAGGGCGGCGTGGAGGTCGACGGTGCGAAGCTGACCGGCTTCCACACGGAGGGCGGGAAGCTGGATTGGTGGTCGAGGACCATGGCCGACTGGGGATGGGATGCCGAGGCCATACCGGCGTACCTCCGTACCCACGTCTACTGGCGCGATCTCGATCTGTCGGCCGGGGAACGCATCCTCCTGCCGATCTTCCGGCTGCCCACCCTGATCCACACCCGATCGGGCAACTCGAAGTACCTGTACGAGATCAGCCACGGTCACCCGCTGTGGCTGAACGCGGGCGATGCTGCCGCACTCGACATCGCCACGGGCGACCTCGTGCGTGTGACCACCGACATCGGTCACTTCGTCATCAGGGCGTGGGCCACCGAGGGGATCCGCCCCGGTGTCGTGGCGGCATCGCATCACCTCGGAAGGTGGCGATTGTCGGACGAGCAAGGAAACGCACGATGGTCATCGGCACTCGTCGACATCGATCGTGTCGGGGACGGCACGTGGCGGCTCCGCCACAAGAAGGGGATCGAGCCCTTCGCCTCCGACGATCCGGACAGTGAGCGGATCTGGTGGAGCGACGCCGGGGTACACCAGAACCTGGCGTTCTCGCCGCACCCGGATCCGGTTTCGGGAATGCACGCCTGGCACCAGAAGGTGCGGCTCATGCCTGCGGAAACGGCAGATCGGTACGGCGACGTCGTCGTCAACACCAACCGCAGCGCAGAGATCTACCGAGAGTGGCTGGGCAAGGCGAAACCCGGTCCGGGGCCGGGCGGGCTCACCGGGATCGACATTGTGATATCCATCACAAAACCCCGCTCC
>JBHHXA010000190.1:0-4846 GCA_046756805.1 Acidimicrobiia bacterium | reverse complement strand
GACTCCAACGGTGTGGGCATCTACTACGAGCTCTACGACAACGATGCCCCACGGTGATGCTCATGCCGACTTGGTCACTGCTGCACTCCCGGCACTGGAAGATGCAGATCCCGTACCTGGCGCGGCACTACCGCGTGGTGACGTTCGACGGGCGTGGCAATGGACGTTCGGATCGGCCCACGGACCCGGCCGACCATGCGCTCGACCACTACTTCGGAGACGCCATCGCCGTCATGGATGCGACGCACACACCGCGCGCGATCGTGGCCGGCGTGTCGTTCGGCGGCTATCTCGCCGCACACTTCGCCTCCCGGCACCCGGACCGCACGCTCGGGGCCGTGATCTTCGCCCCGAGAACGGCGCTGGCCACGCTCTACCCGGAGCTCGTCAATCCGGCGCGCACCGAGTACTCGTGGGACGAGGAGCTAGACACCACCGAGGGTTGGGCCAAGTACAACAAGCACCACTGGCTCCGAGACTACGCCGGTTTCGTCGACTTCTTCATCCGCCGGATCTTCACGGAGCCGCACTCCACCAAGCCCATCGAAGACGCCGTGGGTTGGGCCCTCGAGACGACCCCGGAAGTCTTGATCGCCACCGGGCTCGCCGAGGGGCCCGCCGGTGAGGAAGCGCTCGCCGCTTACAGGGCCATCGAGTGCCCGGTGCTGGTAATCCACGGCACCGATGACAAGATCATCCCACCCTCATCCGGGGAGAAGCTCGCCGAGATCACCGGCGGTGAGTTCGCGGCAATCGAAGGCAGCGGTCACAACGTGCAAGGCCGCGATCCCGTGAAGGCCAACCTGCTCATCAAGGACTTCGTCGACCGGATCACCGGCATCCCCCGACCGGAACACGTCTGGTCCAGAGGCATGACCCGGCGCAAGCGGGCCCTATATCTCTCGTCTCCGATCGGGCTCGGTCATGCACGGCGCGACCTCGCCATTGCCGGAGAGCTGCGGACGTTGCATCCCGATCTCGAGATCGACTGGTTGGCGCAGCATCCGGTGACCCGAGTCCTCGAAGACGCCCGGGAGCGGATCCACCCGGCGAGCGAGCACCTCGCCAGCGAGTCGGCGCACGTCGAATCCGAGCAGGGAGAGCACGACCTCAACTGCTTCCAGGCCTTGCGAAGGATGGACGAGATCATCCTGTCGAACTTCATGCTGTTCCAGGAGGTCGTAGACGAGGGCCTGTACGACGTGGTGATCGGCGACGAGGCCTGGGACGTCGACTACTACTGGCACGAGAACCCCGAGCTGAAACGGTGCGCCAATATCTGGATGACGGACTTCGTCGGGTATCTCCCCATGGAGGCCGGCGAGGAGGCCGTTACCTCGGACTACAACGCCGAGATGATCGAGCACGTCGCTCGGTTCCCGGGCGTTCGGGACAAGGCGATCTTCGTCGGCAACCCTGACGACATCGTGCCTGACACCTTCGGTCCGGGGCTGCCGCTCATCCGTGACTGGACCGAAGACCACTATTCGTTCTCGGGATACATCACCGGCTTCGCACCGCCGGATCCCGACGAGATGGCCGCCTTGCGCTCCGAACTCGGATACGCCGAGTGCGAGCAAGTCTGCGTCGTCACGATCGGAGGCTCCGGGGTCGGCGGCGACCTGCTGCGAAGGGTGATCGCGGCGTACCCGGAGGCGAAGCGGGCGATACCGGAGCTGAGAATGGTGGTGGTCGCAGGGCCGCGCATCGATCCCAACTCGCTGCCATCACACGACGGCCTCGAGGTCCACGGCTACGTGGACCGGCTGTACCGGCATCTCAGCGTCTGCGATCTCGCCGTCGTCCAGGGGGGTCTGACAACGACGATGGAGCTCACGGCGGCGAACCGGCCCTTCCTCTACTTCCCGCTGCGACGCCACTTCGAGCAGAACCTCCACGTGCGACACCGCCTCGAGCGACACGGAGCGGGCATCGCCTTGGAGTACTCCACCAGCACGCCCGACACGATCGCGTCGGCCATCGGCTCGGCCATCGGCAGCGACGTCCGCTACGGCCGAGTCGAGACCGACGGGGCGTCGAGAGCGGCGTCCCTCATCGCAGAGGTCCTCTAGGAGGGAGTCGACATGTGACCCTGACACATCGCTGCCCAGGCATTCGGTCGGCCGACCGATTAACTGTCACCGACGACCGGTCGCGACCAGCACGAGAGCGGGATCAGCGTCGCTCATGAGCGATGACCTCCCGGCACGAGACAAGGAGATGGAAATGGGTTCCACGGTCACCGTCAGGAACGGGATCGACGTCGATCAACTCCTCGGCACCATCGATGCGATCAAGAACGATCCCGATCTGGGTCTGTTCACATTCAGCGCGTCGAGCAGCTGGGACGAGGGCACATACAACAAGGGAGCGATCCAGGCCTTCACGCACGCCGGCGCCGAAGACGTCACGCGGGAGGCTCCATTCGAGCTCGATGGGGACGAACCGCCGATCCTGCTCGGAAACAACAAGGGACCGAACGCCGTGGAGCTGCTGCTCCAGGCACTCGGGTTCTGCTACGCCGTCGGCTATGTGGCCAATGCTGCGGCCATGGGCATCGAGCTGTCGAGCCTCGAGTACGAGATCGAGGGCGACCTCGACGTACGGCCCTTCCTTGGTCTCGATGGGCCCCGCGCCGGGTTCACCGAGATTCGCGCCAAGGGCACGGTTTCGAGCCCGAACGCGACGGAGGAGCAACTGCTCGATCTGAATCAGTACGTGCAAGACACGTCGCCCGTGCGTGATTGCCTCGCGCATCCGATTCCCGTGCACACTACGCTCGGCGTGGTCTGAGGGAGGGAGTCTCGTGGATGCACCGCAGATGGTCGATGTCGACGTATTGCGCGGAGAGGTCCAGCACCATTACGCCGAAGTGGCGACGGCACCCGAGGGGGAGTTTCACTTTCACACCGGGAGCCAGGCCGCCAAGCAGGTCGGTTACGACGATCGCCTGTTGCAGGGTTTGCCCGACGAGGCGGTTGCCGCGTTTGCCGGGGTAGCCAACCCCTTCCACTTCGGTCTGCCTGCAGCGGGCGAGCGAGTGGTCGACATCGGGTCCGGCGCGGGCATGGACTCGATGATCGCCGCACGTGCCGTAGGCGACACGGGAAAGGTCATCGGCGTCGACATGACACCCGAGATGCTCGAGCGGGCGAGAGCGGCTGCCGGTGCAGCAGGCCTCTCCAACGTCGAGTTCAGGGAGGGCTTTGCGGAGAAGTTGCCGGTTCCCGACGGGTGGGCTGACGTCGTAATCTCCAACGGAGTGCTCAACCTGGTTCCCGACAAGGTCGGTGCGTACCGCGAGGTCGTCAGGGTGCTGCGCACCGGGGGGCGGATTCAGATCGCCGACATCTGCGTCGACAGGCCCGTACCGGAGGCGGCGCAACGCGACATCGACCTCTGGACCGGCTGAATCGCCGGAGCCCTGCCGTGTGCAGGGTGGGCGACGGTCATCGAAGGCGCCGGCCTCGCCGATCTCGAGTTCGGACCGATGGTCGACACCTATGCGGGAGCCAGCGGCGAGGGCAACGCGAGGCTCTTCGGGACCTTCGGGTACCCCTTCCGGGCGTTCAAGGAGCACTAGCCGCAGGCGACCGAGACCGAGCCACCACCCCGTGGGCGTGGGCCTGCCCAGCCCGCGGGTGGTGTCTCACCCCCGCCCGTCAGTCCTTTCGGAATCGGGGTGAGCGCTTCTCGGCGAAGGCCGTGACACCCTCGACGAATCCGGGTCCATCACCGAGTACGGCGTTGACCCTTGCTTCGCGACCGAGTTGCTCGTCGAAGCCCGATCGCAGACTGTCCTCCATGACCCGGGTGACAGCGTGGGCGGCCGCGGGATCGAGCGCACCCAGCCGGTTCGCCACCTCCCGGACCCTGTCACCGAGATCGGCATCGGGAACGCATTCCCAAATCAGACCCCACTCTGCGGCTCGGGCAGCATCGAGGGGGTCACCGAGCAGCGCCATGCCGCGAGCCCGCGCCGGTCCCACGAGCCGGGGCAGATGCCACGTCGAGCCGACGTCCGGCACGACGGCGAGCTGCGGGGTGAACACCTCGATGAAACTCGCGGACTCGGCGGCAATCACAATGTCGCATGCCAGGGCCAGACCGACACCTCCACCCGCGGCAACACCGTTGACCGATGCGACGGTGGGCTTGGCCGCGTGGGCGATCCGGGTCGCCACGGGGTTCCAGAGGTGCTTCAGGATCCAGCCCACGCCCTGACCGGGTGTCAGGTCCTCGGGCCACCACGCATCGGGAGCCAGATCGGCTCCGGCGCAGAAGGCGCGGCCTGCGCCGGTGAGAACTATGGCGTGGACTGTGTTGTCGTCGAGTGCGGTCTCGAAGGCCGAACGGATCCCCTCGAGGAGGTCGCGGTTCCCGGCGTTGAGCACTTCGGGGCGGTTCATCGTCACCGTCGCGATGTGATCCGAGACCTCGTACAACACCACATCCGTCACGAACCACCTCACCGAGCGAGCGCTCGTTCAGTCTACTATCGGGGGGACAGAGGAGCCCTTGTGACGTTTACAGCCGAACACCACGACTTCCGCAGATTGGTCCGCGAGTTCGTCGAGAAGGAAGTCGATCCCCACGTCGATGTGTGGGAAGCCGCACGTGAGATGCCCCTCCACGAGATCTTTGCGGAGATGGGCAAGCTGGGGCTGCTGGGCCTCGAGTACAGCACCGAGTACGGCGGCCAGGGCGCCGACCACCTGTTCACCGTCATCCTCGCCGAGGAGTTCGGTCGCGCTGCTCACGGCGCGCTCGGAATGGCCCTCGGAGTCCAGGTGAACATGGCGACGCCCTCGCTGCACGACCACGGCTCCGAGGAGCTGAAGCGCAC
>JBHHXA010000189.1:0-4870 GCA_046756805.1 Acidimicrobiia bacterium | reverse complement strand
TCGGCAGGCTGCCGATCATCGTGGGCGGATCGGGCAAGCAGAAGACCCCGATGATGGCCGGTCGCTTCGCGGACGAGTACAACAGCTTCGCCGGCGATCTCGACGCTCTCGTACCCAGGGTCGACGTGATGCGGCGCAGCGCAGACGAGGCCGGCAGAGACCCCGACGAGGTGCTCGTCTCGATCGCCATGCCGACCTTCGTGGGTGCCGATGACGCCGACTACCGCGAGGTCCTGAGCGAGGCCGCCGCCGACAGAGGGGTAACACCGGACGAGCTCGCGCAGCGGCTCACCGATAGAGCCATTCCGCACGGACCGGCCGATCGTGTCGCGACCTACGTCGCCGACGCGGCAGAGGCGGGTGTGGGCCGGGTGTATCTCCAGGAATACAAGCGCCTCGACGCCGTCGACACCGAACGGCTGGACCGCGTCCTCGCAGCCCTGGACGAGTCATGATCATCACGTGCTCTCCGCCAACCCCGATTTCTCCTATCTCCATGTGACTAATCTGTCGATCATGACCGCTGCCACCCCCGCACCCCTTCTCGTGATCGAGGATCTCCACGTCTCCGCGGGCGACACCGAGATCATCCGCGGCCTCGACCTCACGATCCGTCACGGAGAGATCCACGCTCTCATGGGCCCGAACGGCTCG
Organism: Acidimicrobiia bacterium; assembly: GCA_046756805.1. Lineage (GTDB taxonomy): Bacteria > Actinomycetota > Acidimicrobiia > Spongiisociales > UBA5794 > CAMYMC01. The sequence continues at coordinate 4,216 of JBHHXA010000189.1, read as the reverse complement.
GGCAAGTCGACGCTCGCCAACATCCTCCTCGGGCACCCCGGCTACGAGGTGACGGCGGGCCGGGTCCTCTACAAAGGCGAAGACATCGCCGAGTGGGCAACAGACAAACGGGGCCGTGCCGGGATGTTCCTCGGCTTCCAGTACCCCGAGGAGATCCCCGGCGTGTCCGTCGTCAACTTCCTGCGGACGGCGCTGTCGAATCGCACCGGCGTCGACCTCACCGTTCTCGAGCTGAGACTCAAGGTCATGGATGCGATGCGCGAGCTGGAGATGGATCCGTCGTTTGCCGATAGGTATCTCAACGAGGGCTTCTCGGGTGGCGAGCGCAAACGAAACGAGGTGCTGCAGCTCTCCGTCCTCGAGCCGGAGCTCGCCATCCTCGACGAGACGGACTCCGGACTCGACATCGACGCACTGCGCACCGTCGCCGAGGGTGTGCAGCGGGTGGCCACGGAGGAGAACGGGATCCTCATCATCACCCACTACCAGCGGATGCTGGACTACCTCACGCCGGACGTGGTCCACGTCTTCGTGGACGGCCGCATCGTCGAGACCGGAGCCGCTGAGCTGGCACGCCGGATCGAAGACGAGGGCTACGACGCACACCGGATCGAGGCTGGTGCCTCGTGACGGATCTCTCCCACCTCAGGGACGACTTCCCGATCTTGCGCCGCGAGATCAACGGGAAGCCGCTCGTCTACCTCGACTCCGCAGCGACGACGCAGAAGCCGGTACAGGTCATCGACGCCGTTGCTGAGTACTACGCCACCAGCAACGCCAACGTGCACCGCGGGGCCTACACCCTCTCCGACGAGGCGACGACCGCCTATGAAGGCGCCAGGGCCACCGTCGCCGAGTTCGTCGGCGCCGGGTCGGCTGCGGAGATCGTGTTCACGAAGGGAACCACCGCGGGCATCAACATGGTGGCGTACGGGTGGGGTCTCAACCGGCTCTCCGCAGGCGACCGCGTCGTGCTCACGATGATGGAGCACCACTCGAACCTCGTGCCGTGGCAGCTCGTCGCCAAGCACACGGGTGCCGAACTCGTGTATCTCAGCCTCGACGACGACTTCCGGGTAGACGTCTCACAGATCGACGACGTCATCGACGAGCGGACGAAGATCGTCGCGCTCTCCGGCATGTCCAACGTCCTGGGCACGATCGGCCCCGTGCGCACGCTCGCGGCCGCCGCCCACGCCGTCGGTGCGCTCGTCGTCGTCGACGGTGCCCAGCTGATCCCGCACATGCCGACCGATGTCGGAACCCTCGGCGCCGACCTGGTCGCATTCAGCGCCCACAAGATGCTGGGTCCTACCGGCATCGGCGGCCTGTGGGGCAAGCCCGAGATCCTCGAGGAGATGGACCCCTCAGAAGGCGGCGGGGAGATGATCGCGGACGTGGGGTTGTACGAGTCACGGTGGGCTCCGGTGCCGCACAAGTTCGAAGCGGGCACTCCCCCCATCGCACAGGCCGTCGGGTTTGGCGCAGCCGTCAGATACCTCGAGAAGATCGGGATGGCCGAGGTGCGCGCCCACGAGATCGCGATCACCGGATACGCGCTCGATCGGCTGGCCGAGGTACCCGGTCTGGACGTGTACGGGCCCGCCGATCTCGCACATCGGGGCGGTGCGGTCTCGTTCCAGCTGGGCGACATCCACGCCCACGATCTGGCGACCATCCTCGACGAGTACGGCGTCGCCGTGCGGGCCGGACACCATTGCGCAAAACCGCTCATGCGCCACCTCGATGTCCCTGCGACCGCGCGCGCCTCGTTCTACGTGTACACCACCGAAGACGACATCGACCAGCTCATCGTCGGCCTCCACGAGGCGAGAAGGGTCTTCGGGCTGGACTGAATCGCCCCATACCGGCTGCTCGCGCCGTGGAATGCGTGGCCGTGCGGTGCGTTAACGTCCTGGACTGCGAGAACGGAGACCATGGCACTCGACGACCTCTACCGCGAGGTCATCCTCGACCACTACCGGAACCCCAGGCGCAAGGGGTCGCTGGAGCGACCCCACATCCACGCCGAGGGGCAGAATCCGTCGTGTGGTGACGAGTTCTCCCTCGACCTCGCAGTCGAGGACGGGAAGGTCGTGGACGCCGCCATCCAGGGGATCGGGTGCTCGATCTCGCAAGCGTCCGGTTCGATGATGGCCGAAGCCATCGTCGGCAGGGAACTCGACGACGTGGTCGATCTCACGCACAAGTTCAAGCTGATGATGTCGATCGAGGACGGCGACAATCCCGTGGACCCGGAGCGGCCGGGATCCGTCCTCGGTGACCTGGAGGCACTCCAGGGGGTCCGGCGCTTCCCGGTCCGCATCAAATGCGCCGATCTGCCGTGGACGACACTCGAGGATGCGCTGGCACGCACCGGCTGACGTGCGGCGCATCCGGTGATACGGTTCGAGGATGCGGTACAACGCCGCCGTCGCCCTTCTTGTCGTCGATGTGCAGAACGATTTCGCGGACCCCGGTGGAGCTCTGCATGTCGCAGGAGGGGAACTGATCATCCCCTTCATCAACGAGCAGATCGCAGCGGCACGGGCGGCGGACTCGATGGTCGTCTACAGCCAGGACTGGCATCCGCCATCGACGCCGCATTTTGCGAAGGATGGAGGAATCTGGCCCGTTCATTGTGTCGCAGACACGTGGGGTGCGGCGCTGCACCCCGACCTCGTCGTGGACGGGCCCATCGTCCGCAAGGGCACCGCAGGTGAGGACGGCTACTCCGCCTTCCACATCCGCGATCCCGCGTCGGGAGCCATCGCTCCCACCGAGCTCGCAACGCTGCTCGAAGAGCACGGGGTGAAGACCGTCGTCGTCGCCGGTCTCGCCACCGACTACTGCGTGCGCGCCACCGCGCTCGACGCCGTAGCGTCCGGCTTCGAAACGATCGTCCTCGCTGCCGGGATCAGGCCGGTCGATCTGGAACCGGGAGACGGCGATCGAGCACTTTCCGAGATGGCGGCTGCCGGCATCTCGATCACCTGAGCACGGCGCCTCCGCGCGCCTGCTCCGCCACACCGTCCCGGATCGAGACGAGGGTGTGGGTGATCGACACGTGATAGATGTGAGGATCCACGATCCTGCGCACTCACGGGTCGAGCCGCTCCAGGTCTGTGCTCCGTCTGGAGCGCAACACCTCGAGCTGCGGAGCCTGCCCCACCGGTCCGCCCTCTGCCCACACCGGATTCCACATCCGCTCCACCTCCGAGATCTCCTCGGGACGGAGCGTTCTCATGACCTCGGACCGGTTGGGGTGGTACAGCGCCAACTCGCGCCCGGCGAGCTCCTCCCCCGGTGGAGCCATCACGTCTGCCGTGGCATTCCCCCTGGTGTCGTACACCCTCCACAGTTCCTTGGACCCGGGGATGGGTCGCTTCTCCGGGCTGTCCGAGAGCTTCATCGAAGGAACGAGCGTGCCGCCGGCGTCTCCAGCCGCCACGAGCTTGTACACGCCGTCGAGGGCGCCGTGCCCTTGTGAGGTGATGAGTCTCGTCCCCACGCCGTAGACGAGGCGGTTGGTGAGGCGACGCGCATCGACACCGTACCGGTCAGCCTCGGATTCGATCTGGGACAGGATCTGCCAGATGTGGAGCTCGTCGAGGCTGTTGGACAGCACGATCTGCACGTCCTCGAACCCCGCGGCATCGAGCCTGCGGGCGGACTGGATCGCCAGGTACGCGAGATCACCCGAGTCCAGCCGGATCCCGAGCGGCTCGTGGCCTGATCTTCGGAGCTCCTGGAACGCGGCGATCGCGTTCGGCACACCGCTCTCGAGCGTGTCCACCGTATCGACGAGGAGCACGCACTCGTCGGGATAGCTGCGGGCGAACGCGAGGAACGCATCCCGCTCGGTGCCACCCTGAGCGATGAAGGCCTGCACCATCGAATGGGCGTGTGTGCCCTTGGGGTCGACACCGAGCACGTGGGAGATCCCCGTGTTGGACGTCGAGATCGCGCCACCGATCAGCGCGGCCCTGGCGCCGGCGTTGACACCCGTGCCCGCACCGCGGCGAAGACCGAACTCGAACACGGGGCTGCCCCGGGCCGCCTCGCAGACGCGGGACGCCTTGGTTGCGATGAGCGTCTGGTAGTTCAGGTGGTTGAGTAGCGAGGTCTCGAGGATCTGCGCCATCGCCAGCGGACCCTTCACCCTCACCGGCGGCGCAAGCGCGTGGACGACCCGGCCCTCCCCGATGCTGTGTAT
>JBHHXA010000188.1:0-4892 GCA_046756805.1 Acidimicrobiia bacterium | reverse complement strand
GTCCTCGGGGAAGCCGAGTGGCGGCGGGTGGCCGTCCGCGCTGAGGAGAGACGGGTCGCGGCCTGGCTCGCGCAATTACCGCGCGGATTGGCGACTCGAAGCAGCTCCCCCTTGCGGCCGGATGGCCCGGGCGTCAGCGAACCCGACCCGGCGAAGAGATCGAGCACGCTCGCTCCTTCGATCGCGCTGCCGAGCATGGAGAAGACGGCCTCCTTGGCCTTGCCGGTGAACGGGCGGGTCCCGCCACCGCGGGGTGCGGTGAGCCGTCTCCCCTTCGCGACGCCTGCCACGATCCGCATGCCTCAGCTCCTCAGGAGCCACTCGACGTCTTCGCCGAGCAGGGCCCGGATCTCAGCGGCGATCTCGGGATGACGCTCGAGGCCTGGATCGTTCGCCACGAGGGTGAACGCCTCGCGGCGGGCTGCGATCAGCGTATCCGCATCCCGGAGGATGTCGGCGAGCCGGAGATCCTTGAGACCGGCCTGGCGCGTCCCGAACACCGTGCCCTGGCCCCGGATCCGCAGATCCTCCTCGGCGAGCCGGAAGCCGTCTGACGTCGCTGCCATCGCACCAAGCCTCGCCTCCGCCTCTGCCGTCCCCGGTTCGCTGACGAGCACACATCGCGACGGATGCGTTCCCCTCCCCACCCTGCCTCGCAACTGGTGCAGCTGGCTCAACCCGAACCGATCGGCGTCCTCGATGACCATGACGGTCGCGTTCGGCACGTCGATGCCGACCTCGATCACGGTCGTCGCCACCAGGACGTCGAGGTCTCCGTTCCGGAATCGGGACATCACCTCGTCCTTGGCGTCGGGGCGCATCTGGCCGTGGAGCAGCCCGACCGACAGATCCGCGAACACGGAGCTCAACCGATCGTGCTCCGCGGTGGCCGAGGCCGCCGCCAGCTTGTCCGAGTCCTCGACGAGTGGACACACGACGAATGCCTGACGGCCCCCCGCCACCTCGGTGCGGATCAGATCGAAGACCCGGGCCTGGTCGGCGTCGGACTTCGAGACCACGAGCGTCTGCGTCGGCGGCCGGCCCGGGGGGATCTCATCGAGCAGTGACACGTCGAGGTCTCCGTAGAGCGTCATCGACAGCGTCCTCGGGATCGGCGTCGCTGTCATGATGAGCAGGTCGGGATCGTATCCCTCTGCCTTCTCTTTGAGCTGGACCCGCTGGTACACGCCAAACCGATGCTGCTCGTCTACGACGGCGACTCCGAGCTCGCGAAACCGCAGCTCTTCCTGGATGAGCGCATGGGTGCCGACGACGAGGTCCACGCCACCGTCTGCGATCCAGTCGACGACGTCGCGTCTTCGTGCCGCACCGATGGTGAAGTTGGTCTCGGCGTGGTTGCCGGTCAGCAGCGCCAGCCGCACCCCGCGGACCGGCTCGTCCCCCGAGAACAGGCTGTGGACGCCCTCCGGGGCGGTGGGATCCACCGGATCAGGGCCGAGCCCCGCGGACGCCAGGAGCTCCTTGAAGCCCAGGAAGTGCTGCTCCGCAAGCACCTCCGTCGGCGTCATGACGGCCCCCTGGCGACCTCCCTGGACGGCCACCAGCAACGCGACGGCCGCCACCACGGTCTTGCCGGAACCGACCTCGCCCTGGAGGAGACGGTGCATGGGGTGCGGTCCTGCCAGATCGGCAGCGATCTCATCGTTCACTCTGGCCTGTGCCGAGGTGAGGTCGAAAGGAAGGGCAGCAACGAAGGCGTCGACGAGCTCACCCTGGGTGACGTGGCGGACGCCCGAAGCCTCTGCCACCTGCCGTTGCTTGCGGAGGGCGAGCGCGATCTCCAGCCGGAACAGCTCGTCGAACACGAGCCGCTCCCGCGCTCGCGAGGCCTCCCGCATCGTCTGCGGAAAGTGGATGCCCGAGATCGCCTCGTCACGAGTCACCAGCCCGAGTCGCCCTACGAGATCGTTCGGCAGGATCTCGTGGATGGGTGCGGCGCGGCGAAGTGCGTTGTGCATCGACCTGCGTATCGCAGCCGGCCCCAACCCCCCGGCAGAGGGGTGGATGGGGACCACCCTCCCCGTGACGAGGGAGTCGTCCGAGTCGAGCGTGTCGATGTCGGGGCTCTTCATCTGGAGTTTGCCGCGAAAGCGCTCCGCCTTGCCACTGAGAGCGACCTCTGCGCCCTGGGCGATCCTGAGGTACGGGTTGAACCAGACGGCTCTGAGAACGTTCGTTCCATCTGAGATTTCTGCCTCGATCATGGTGCGCCTGCCGGAGATCCGGCGCTTCGACACCGAGACGACCTTCCCGCCGACGGTCACCTCTTCTCCCAGGGGAACCGATGACAGGTCGAAGAGCTGCGATCGGTCGAGGTAGCGGCGCGGAGCGTGGAGCAAGAGATCCGCCACGCTGTGTATGCCGGCATCACCGAGCCGCTTGGCGCTCCGCGGTCCGATCCCCTTGACCGCGTCCACGGGGATCCCGGCGAGAAAAGAGAGCGGACGGCCCCTCGTCGCCGTCGGTGCGGACGTGGTCATGACGTTCTGGAGCGTACCGCGCCCCGGCGTCCCGTCTGCGGAGCGACCCCCCTTGACCGGGCGGGCAAGGGACACTGGTACACTCCCGCCCCGTTCCAGGAGGTCCTCCCAACATGTCCTACCGCTGCGAGGTCTGCGGCAAAGAGCCGTGGGTCGGCAAACAAGTCAGCTTCTCGCACAGACGCTCCAGCCGCAGGTGGCTGCCCAACATCCAACGGGTTCGCGTCAAGCACGGCAACAACAGCCGCAGAGCTCGTGTGTGCACGTCGTGTATCAAGGCCGGCAAGGTCGAGAAGGTCTGACGCCGTGCAGGGCGTCGTCAAGGTCTACGACCCCGGCACCGGCGCCGGCGTGATCGTCCGCGAGGACGACCGGACGGAGGTGCTGCTCCGCCCCGGCTCTCTCGCGGGCTCGATGTTCCGCACCCTCCGTCAGGGCCAGCGTGTCCAGTTCGTCGTCGAAGAGGATCAGGGACGCCTGTATGCGTCCGATCTTCGCTTCGGTTCCGACGGGTACTGAGCCGGCACCGGTAGGCCCCGGTATCATCGAACCCACATCGTCCAGACAAGGAGTCGCGGCGTGGTCGAGGCCTACATTCTCATCCAGACCGAGGTCGGCAAGGCGGCGTCCGTGGCGCACGAGATCGCGGAGATTCCCGGTGTGACGGGGGCCGAGGCCGTGACCGGCCCCTACGACGCCATCGTCCACACCAGGGCAGACGATGTCGATGCGCTCGGCAAGCTCGTGGTGGCCCGCATCCAGGCCGTCGACGGCATCACCCGGACCCTCACCTGCCCGGTCGTCAAGCTCTGACCGGGGCTCACGTCGCCAGCGCTGCCTCGACCAGCTCGCCACACAGGTCGGGGTAGCTCAAACCGCTCGCCTCCCACATCTTGGGGAAGCCCGAGATGGGGGTGAAGCCCGGCATGGTGTTGATCTCGTTGAGCAGGAAGCCGCGGCCGGGCCGCTCGTAGAAGAAGTCGATTCGGGCAAGACCGCGGCACTCGATCGCCTCGAACACCCGGCCGGCGAGGGATCGCACGAGCTGCGTTTCGGGTTCGGTGAGGTTGGCAGGCGCTTCGAAGCGGCTCGACTCGTCGTGGTACTTGGCGTCGTAGTCGTACCACTCCGTCTCGATCACCACCTCCCCCGGCATCGAAACCTGCGGGCCGTCGATGACGGACACCTCGATCTCCCGGCCCCGGATCGCCTCTTCGACGACGACCTTGGGTCCGTACTCCAGCGCTCGTGTGATCCCGTCCTTCAACTCGGCATCCGTCGCCGCCTTGCTGACGCCGACCGAGGATCCGAGCTCCGCGGGTTTGACGAACACCGGCAGCCCCAGATCGGCGATGAGATCGTCGACCACGCGGGGCGCATCCTCGGAATCCCCGGTGCGGACGGTGCGCCACCGTCCCACCTCGATGCCCGCGTCGCGGAGCATGCGTTTGGCGAAGTCCTTGTCCATCGCCACAGCCGACGCTTTCACGCCGCAGCCGACGTAGGGAATGCCGGCGGTCTCGAAGACTCCCTGCACGGTGCCGTCCTCCCCGAAGGGCCCGTGCAGCACGGGGAACATCACGTCGAACCCGATCTCGTCGCCCGAGCTCCGGATCACTCCGCGGGGAAGCTCGAGCGTCGCTGCCCGGCCCGCAGCCCTGTAGGGGCGTTCACCCGTGTCCGCCAGCCACCACCCGCCATCGCGGTCGATCCCGACCGGCACCACCTGGAGGCCGGCCTCCCCGAGCGCGGCACCGATCGCGACTGCGGACGTGCAGGACACCTCATGCTCGGCCGAGCGGCCGCCGAAGAGGAGAAGAACACGAGTCATCGTCACCCGAGGTTACCGTTGGTACGACGATGAGCCCGGCTTCCGAGGGACAGCCGTGAAGAACCGAGACCTCTTCATCGACTACCGCATGCACGTGATCACGGCGGGTCTCGCGGTGTCCTGGATGGCGCTCGGCGTGTTCGCGTCCGCAGGCGCCAGCGGCCCGGGGCTCACCGATGCCACGGTGCTCTACCCGCTCATTGCGCTCGGAGTCGCCCTGCTCGGTCTCACCATCCTCCCGTGGCGGCGCGTGTTACGCCGCCCGATCGGCGATGCGCTCATACTGTTGTGGTCGAGCCTCGCCCTGTTCGGCATCCTCATCGCGGACACGTTCCGCGTCGGCGACGCCGTCGTTGCGGCCTTCCTGGCCGCCGTCGTGTTCGCCAGCGCGCTCCTGGTGCCTCCGGCGCTCCTTGCTCTCGTCGCGGCAGGTGCGCTCGGCGGATACGGCATCGAGCTGGCCGAGACGCCACCGGGTCAGCTGGAGGCGATCGACATCGCATTCCGGCTGGGAGCCTTTGCCGTCACGTCGCTGCTGCTCGTGGTGACGGCGCGCGGGA
>JBHHXA010000187.1:0-4948 GCA_046756805.1 Acidimicrobiia bacterium | reverse complement strand
TGTTGCTGGGGTGGATGTCTGGATGGGCCCGCAACGTAAGCTCGCCATCGACCCGCTCGCACATCAGCGTGAACTTGCACGCCAGCTTGACGTTGCGCGGCGGATCGCCGGGCTTGTCGTTGAAGGTGCCGAAGGCGCCCGCCACGTCGGCAACGGGTACGCCGAAGAGCCCGTAGAGAGTCTCGAGCAGGCCGTTGAACGTCGCCGTGAGGGTGTTCGAGTCCTCGGCGAGCGTCGGGCCGACGACGGGGGTGAACCACAACGCCAGGTTCGGGTTGTAGTAGTTCATGCCCACGATCGGCACTCCGGGTGCTGCGCCCCGCAACTCCGTGAGGATCACAGGGAGGTTGATGCCAACCTGTCCCATCTGCGTCACGAGGCAGGCGTTCAGAACCGGCGGCGGATCGTTCAAATCGCATGCAAGGATGTCGTTGGCGCCGATGGTGATCGTGATGAGCCCCACCTCGCCGGGGTGCGCCGCCAGGAACGCGAGGGCGGCGTCGAGCTGTGAGTGGGCGCCACCCGGCGGCTGCGGAGCGGCGTTGCCGTAGCAAAGCGATCCCGCATCACTCGTCGCCAACTCGACGGCGACGTCGTCGATCATCTCTGCGGTGTCATCACCGGGACACGCCAGGTTGACGTGCTCCGTGAGATCCATCTCGCCCCGGACCCGCCGGAACAGGACGTCGGTGTACCCGTTGTCGGTGAACAGGAGCGGCTGCTGCATCCCCGCGGCGACCGAGTCACCGAGCGACAGGTAGTAGCGGTCTCCGTCGTCGTCGTGTGCGGTTGCGGCCCCTACCGGAAGCAGACCAACCAGCAAGATCAGGGCGAGCAGAGTCGCCAGGCGGTGCTTGAACAAGGTATTCCCTCCTTTGATGCCCGGGCCACTCTATCGCCGGCCGATCACCCTTTGCACGCGCCCTACGTGGGCCGCCGCGCGCGCACCGTCACACCGAGCGCTCCGTAATGATCGGCGTTCTCCTCGCCCCTCGCGCCGTCGAAGACATCAGCCGCTGCCAACCACTCGATCTGCTCGAACCCCGCATCCCCGAGCAGATCGTCGAGCCCGGTCTGATCCGCGCCCCCAACAACGCAGCTCGTCCAGCGGTAGATGAGGTCACGGATCGAACGCGGGGCGGTCCGTTCGAGCACGATATCGGCGATTGCGGCCTGCCGCCGGGCCGCAGCACGCGCGAGATCTCGGAGAGCGCTCGCGGTTCTTCGGGTACGAGGCTGAGCACCGGGTTGCCCACCACGACGTCGAAGCTGGCGTCCTGGAAGGGGAGGGCCTCGGCTTCGCCGGCAACGAACGAGACGTTGATCGCGTTCACGTCACGCGCCGCGCTCGTTGCCAGCTCGATCATCTCGGGCGTGAGGTCGACGCCTGCCACCGACCCCGAGCTTCCCACCATCCGAGCGGCGATCCGGAGCGCTCGTCGGACCCGTTCATCCGACGGCCGGCCGCGACGGGCGTCGGGGTCGCCGCGAGGAAGACGGGCGTGACCGTGACGACAGGCCCAAGGCCGCTGCACGGCGGTCTCCCGTCCCCCCGAGCATGTCCTTGCGCACGGAGGATGACTATCCGAGAAGCGACAGTCCGGCGGCGGTCCGTCAGCGGATGTTGCGCAGCGCGAGCGCGACGGCCTCGACCCTGCTCCGGACATCGAGCTTGTCGAGGATGTGCTGGATGTGGTTGCGCACGGTGGCAGGTGACAGGACGAGCTTCTTGGCGATCCCAGCGCCGTCCATGCCCTCGGTGAGCAGCGTCAGCACTTCCTTCTCCCTCGGGGTGAGGGTGTCGAGCAGCTTCCCGGCGCCCTTGGGCACGGGGGGCTTCGACTCGATGCGCTCGACGACGAGCCGTTCCAGTTCGGGAGGCAGCGATACCTCACGCACGAGATGCACGAGCCTGCACTCTCCTCGCATCTCCGCCGGGGGCACGATGGTGGTGACGTTGAGCCACAGCTTGCGCCCCTCGCTGGAGTGCCCGATCACCTCGCGAGTTTCGATGATCTCGTCCGCCGCTCCCGCAGATGATGCGTGGCAGTCGTCGCCACAGACGCTGTTCGTGCAGCGGTCGTCCCAATCGAGGATCTCCCAGCAGGGCCGGCCCAGAGCCTCGTCGCTCGTGTAGCCGAGGAGCTTCGCCGCCACATCGTTCCAACCGACGATGCGGAGCTTGCCGTCGACGGCCACCATGGCATCGCTGGTCCGGCCCAGGACGTCGACGATCGTCTGCCCTCCGACGTTGTCCGTAGACGTCATGCGGATCGGAACCTCGATCGTGTTGGTGTCGCCGTACGCAGGTTATACGGAGCTCGGTTGGAGCATGACGAGTGTGAACGACACGGCCCCGTTCACACACCTGTCCGGAACTGCTTGCGGAGTACGGCGAGGATGCCGCCCGCCTCGAGGATCTCCTGCATCTCGTCCGGGAGAGCGGCAGCCTGACGGACCGAGCCGTCACCGAGATTCACGATCCGCCCTGTGGTGAGGTCCACCTCGATCTCGTCGCCGTCCGCAAAAGCCCCGTGGATGCCTTCGCTGACGAGCGCGGGCAGACCGATGGCGACGGCATTGCGCATGAAGAGCCGCGACAGCGACTCGGCCACAATGCACCCGACACCGAGCGCCTTGAGGTTCTCCGGCGCCGTCTCCCGTGAAGAGCCACACCCGAAGTTGCGACCCGTGACGACCACGTCGCCCGGCTGCACCTCATGGGCAAAACTGGGGTTCACAGACTCGAGACAATGGAGCTTCCGTTCGTCCACCCCCTCGACGGCGTACCCGCCCGGTGACAGCAAGTCGGTCGAGATGTCATGGTCGAAGCGCCACACCCTTCCCCGCACCACGGCATCAAGCATCGACTGCCTCCAGCTTTCGGGGATCAGCAACATGCCCGGCCACGGCGCTCGCCGCAACCGTTGCCGGCGATGCGAGATAGATGCCGGCCTCGGCACTCCCCATGCGGCCTACGAAGTTGCGGTTGTGCGTGCCGATCGCCCTCTCCCCCGGACCGAGCAGGCCGCCATGCCCCCCGAAGCAAGGCCCGCACCCCGAAGGCAGGACGGTGGCGCCCGCCGCGATCAACGTCCCCAGGACACCGGAGTCTGCGGCCTGTTGCAGGACGGTGCGGGACGCCGGAGCCACGAGGAGACGCACGCCGTCGGCGACTCGCCTTCCCTCGAGAACTGTCGCCGCCGCTTCGAGGTCGTCGTAGCGGCCGTTGGTGCACGAACCGATGAACGCCTGCTCGATGATGTCGCCCTCGACCTCTCCGACGGGGGAGACGAGGTCGATCTCGCTCGGCCGCGCCACCTGAGGATCGAGGTCATCGAGCGAGATCTCATGGACGGCCTCGTAGTTCGCATCAGGATCGGGATCTAGCGGTTCGGCTCCCGCACCGACCTGGCCGCGGAGATAAGCGTCGGTCACCTCGTCGGATGCGAAGAGCCCGAACTTGGCGCCGATCTCGACCGCCATGTTGCTCACCGTGAGCCGAGACGACATCGAGGTGCCCGCGACGGCGGGGCCGCCGAACTCGATGGACTTGTACTGCGCGACGTCGGCTCCGAATCGGCCCGCGAGATGAAGGATGACGTCCTTCCAGACGACGCCGCGTTGCAGCCTTCCCGTCATGTCGAACCGGATCGTCTCCGGCACCTGGAACCAGAGCTTTCCCATGGCCAGGGCGTACACCATCTCCGAGGTCCCGATCCCCGTTGCGGCCGCACCGAGTGCGCCGTGGGTGGTGGTGTGGGAGTCGGAGCCGACGATGAGCATCCCTGGCCTGACGTGCCCGCGCTCCGGGAGCAGCTGATGGCAGATACCTTCACCCGCGTCGTAGAAGGTGCCGACGCCCAGGTTCTTGACGTGCTCCCTGATGCGACGATGGAGGTCGGCCGCCTCGGGTGTCGGAGCGGGGACGAGATGGTCGATCACCACGACCACCCGGTCGGGGTCGGCGATGCCCTCTGCCCCCGTCTCGAGGAGCAGATCGAAGACGCGGGCGGCAAAGATGTCGTGGATCCTCGCCAGACCGATGTCGGCCACGACGAACTCGCCCGCCGCCGCCTCGGCACGACCCGAGTTCTTGGCGAGGATCTTCTCCGCGAGCGTCATTCCCATGGTTACGACTCTTCCGTCATCCGGCGCCGAGGCTCCTGCCACCACAAACGTAGAGCACCTGGCCCGTTACATATGACGCTTCTTCGGATGCGAAGAACAACACGGCGTTGCCGATGTCCGCGGGGCTCCCGATTCGTTTCGCGGGGATCGTCTTGACGAGACGCTCCTGCACCTCCTCCTTGAGGTCGCGAAAGAGAGGCGTGTCCACCAGGGCCGGGGCAACACAGTTGGCGGTGATCGAGTACCGGGCCATCTCCAGCGCCAGCGTCTTCGTCAGGCTGATCACTCCACCTTTGGATGCGGCATAGTTGGCCTGTCCGGGCCCTCCGAGCCAGGCCCGCGACGACACGTTCACGATCCTGCCGTACTTCTGCTCCATCATGTGTGGTGCCGCGGCGCGGCTGCACAGGAACTGCGACTTCAGGTTGACGTTGAGGACCATGTCCCAGTCCTCTTCGCTCATCTTCGCCAGCCACCCGTCCCGCGCCATCCCGACGTTGTTGACGAGGATGTCGACCTTGCCGTAGGCGTCGATTGCACCTTGCACGAGCGCATCGGCGCCGTCTCCGGTCGCCACGTTTGCGGCTACGCCGACTGCCGTCATCCCTTCCGCCGTCATCTCCGATGCGACACGCTCCACACGCTCCGCAACGAGATCGTTGACCACGACCCTCGCACCGCCGCCACCGAGGGCACGTGCAATCCCCTCACCGATGCCCTGACCGGACCCGGTGACGATCGCAACACGATCCTTCACTCCCACTGGTTACCTCCTCGGTCTCAGCGGCCGCTGAACTCGGGCCGGCGCTTCTCGACA
>JBHHXA010000186.1:0-5011 GCA_046756805.1 Acidimicrobiia bacterium | reverse complement strand
CCAGGCTGCCAAAGCAGGCCTGCTCGAGGTGGGGGACGTGTTCGTCGTGAACCAGGCCGATCTGCCCGGTGCGGATGCTGCGGTGCGGAGGCTGATCGAGATGCTCGAGCTCGGCCCATCGGGGACGTGGGCGCCACCGGTGCTCGCAGCGGTTGCAACGACGGGTGAAGGCCTCGCCGAGGTCGGGGCGGCGATCGCTGCGCATGAAGTACACGTCGCCGGCCCGGGAGGCGACGACGACCGGGCCGGGACCGCGCGCAACCTGGTGCGCGCCGCACTCGAGGAGGAAGTGGCGCTGGCGTCGGGGTCGCTGCTTGCCACCGATCGTGGAGCAGAGCTCGTCGGTGCGGTCGCCAGGCGCGAGATCGACCCGTGGACTGCGGCGAGGGAGCTGCGCGGATACAGCGGGTAGCCTGCGCGGTACGAGCACACAAGGAGGACTGAACGGTGGAACTGGTCGATTACGTCGTGAAGGGCTCCGTGGCGCTCATCACCCTCAACCGGCCTCCCGTCAACGCACTCAACAGCGCACTGATCGGCGACATCGACGAGGCCGTCTCCATGGCGGAAGACGATGCCATCCGAGCCGTCGTTATCACCGGCAATCGCCACTTCGCAGCGGGGGCGGACATCGCACGTTTCATCGACGCGTTCGAGGGCAAGACGGCGGGACAGCCCGTCGCTTCGGGCCTCACGGCTGCGATTCGCAGGTTGGAGACGCTTGCCAAGCCGACGATCGCAGCCATCCCGGGTTATGCCCTCGGTGGCGGGCTCGAGCTCGCCATGGGGGCCGACTTCCGGTATCTCGCAGATGACGCCAAGGTCGTCCAGCCCGAGATCCTCCTCGGGGTGATTCCCGGGGCGGGTGGCACCCAGCGGCTTCCGCGGCTGATCGGGTATCAGGCTGCCAAGGAACTGAACATGTCGGGTCGCCACGTCGCCGCCGACGAGGCGCTCCGCCTCGGTATTGCCGACAAAGTGGTCGAAGCGGGTGATCTCGTCACGGCCGCGATGGCGGATGCGGCGCGCTGGGCGGAAGGGCCGACCCTCGGCTATTGGGCGGTGAAGAAGGCGATGGACGAGGGCTGGGGCCAGCCGCTCGACATCGGTATGGCGGCAGAGCGGGCCGCCTTCGACGCCGTCTTTGCCACCGAGGATGCCGAAACCGGGATCAGGGCGTTTCTTGCGAAAGAGAAGGCGGCCTTCATCGGGAAGTAGCGCCGAGCCGTCCCGCGAACGTCCGGAGATTGCGTCGCCAGATAGCGGCGAGCAGCGGCGCCGCGACCCGTTCCCCGGCTCTCCCTCCGAACCGCAGCGGGAGTCGAAGGGTCTCGTCCCATTCCATGCGTGTCGTGGCGTCGTCGAGGGCGGAGAGTGTGAACTCGCCTTCGCCCGTCACGAGTCCCGAGTGGCGGACCGCCATGCGATGAGGTGGTTCCCATGCGGTGAACACGATCTCGTCCACCGTGCGGAACGGGCCAACCCTGGTCGGCACGGTGATCCGCGTGCCTTCACCGGAGCGTTGCGACCCTACGAAGGTGATGCGCTCCGCTTCGGCCATCCACTCCGCGTGGCTTCCAATGTCAGAGAGTTCCTCCCACACCTGCTCGATGCGGGCGGCGATGATCCGGTGGACGCGAACCTGCCGCGGCATCTGGCGATCGTATCGTCAGATGCGCGTTCTGCGTCCGCGGGTACCCTCGGCCGATCATGACTGAGCACCCACTTGCGACGTGGCTGAAGCGGGGCCTCGTGGCCGTGACCACGGTCGTCGTCGTCGCCTGGGTCGCCGGGGTGTGGGTGATGTCGTCGACCCTCGGCAGGGATCTGCTCACACCCCAGCCCGAGGAGCCGACGTTCGATCTGGAGATCGCAACCGTGGGCGGGGGCACGGTCGTGCTCACGAGAACTCCGATCACCGAGCGCGACTCGGTGTGGGGCCTCGAATCGGAGACGGCGTACGGGCAGGTGTCCGCGGTGGTCGCGATTCGGGAGGACGTTGTGGAGAGGGGCTTTCGGACCCTCGAGGGAGAGATGCGTCCCGGTGACCGCGTGCGGTTCGACCCGTTTGCGTACACGGGCGATCCGCGCACCGCACACGGGATCCCGTTCGAGGAGGTGCGGATCGCCGGTGAGCTCGGTGCGTACCCGGCCTGGAAGGTGGAGGGGGATCGGGACACGTGGGTCATCGTCATCCACGGCAAGGGCAGCGACGAGCGCCGTCAGGCGTTGCGTATGCTTCCCGCCTTTCGCGATGACGGGTTCCCCGTCCTCGTCATCACGTACCGGAACGACCTCGGTGCGCCTGCTGCTCCCGATGGCCGCTATCGGTGGGGTCGGACCGAGTGGCGCGATGTGGAGGCGGCGGTGGAGTTTGCGCTACGGCAGGGGGCCGAGGAGCTCGTGCTGTACGGGTTCTCGATGGGGGGTGAGATCGCATCGATGTTCCTCCACGAGTCCGACCATGTGGGCGGTGTGGTGGGCGTCGTCCTCGACTCGCCGGTTCTTGATCTCGAGGCGACGGTCGACGCGGAAGCGTCGCAGCGCGGCGTCCCCGGCATTCTCGTGGGTGGTGCCAAGACCCTCGCCACGTTGCGGTTCGACATCGATTGGCGGGAGCTCGACCAGGTGGAGCGCGCCGGCGAGTTCGACGTGCCGGTGCTCCTGATGCACGGCTCAGCAGATGAGACGGTCCCGGTGGCGCCCAGCGACGAGTTTGCGGCCGCCCGCCCGGGTCTCGTGCGGTACGAGCGATTCGAAGGTGGTCGTCACGTGCAGCTCTGGAACGAGGATCCGGTCCGCTACGAGACCGCGGTGCGACTGTTCCTGGCGGAGGTGGCAGCTCCTCTGCTGTGAGGGCAGGCTGTCGTTTCAGCCCCGTTGCCTCAGTTCCGTCGCCTGGAGAAGATGCCTCGCGCTCGTTTCCCGTCGAGGGCACGTTGCACCTCCTGGACGGAGGGGTTGACGAACGCCTCGGTGCCGACGGTCACGGTGGGGACGGTCTCGTTGCCGTTGGCGACACTGCGCACGAACGTCCGTGCGTCGTCGTCTTCCCAGATGTTGACGAGGTCGTGTGCGATGCCGGCCTCGTCGAGGCGCATGAAGAGCGCCGCGCAGAACCCACACCCTGGTCGCCAGTAGACCGTGACCGGCTTTGCTGTTTCCATTATCTCCTCGTCATCCAACCCGACAGCGGGGTCGTGGATTCCCGGGCTCATTCTCGCGGTGCGTCGACGGGAATCGGAACCTGCGCCGGTGTCGTGGTCACGAGGTCGATGGCCCACTGGATCCGGGCGGAGAAGATCTCGTCGGACTCGATGACCGGGGCCGTGAGCTGGATCGTGCCGGATCTCGCCACGTCGCCGTCGAACGCGATGTCGCGGGCCAGGAAGGCTCTGTCGAACATCACGGCTGGCGTGCGATCGTTGAAGCCGGTCGTGATCTCTGCTGCGGCCCGCACGATGGCCTGGGTGCCCTCGAGACGCCACTCGATCGTTCCGCCTTCCCGCGTCAGCTCGGCCTCTTCGACCACCAGCGTCACGCCCCCGGCCAGTTGCTGGTCGAGAGGGGAGGCGAGGACGAACGGGAGCGACGACGCGTCGAGATCGGTGTCGGTGAAGATCTGCGTCCTGAACCACCGCTCGGTGAGCATCACACCGGTGACGTCGTCGAAGTCGATGCCGGCCCCGTCGAAGACGACGGTGAAGACACCCCTGCTGAACGGGACTCCAGCGAACCCGGTGGAGGCACGAGACGAGCCGTCCTCCAGCACGAGGTCGAACGATCCGCCGTTCAGGGGAGCAGACAGCTCGGGGTCGAACCCGCTCCGCACCGCGGTGGTGAAGGTGAGCAGCATGGCGTCCCCGACGATCGCCGACCTTTCGAACCGAGCAGCTACCAGTTCGTCGATCGGTGTGTACCCGTCGGGGAACTCCGCGTCTCTCTCATCGATCTCCAGTCCGCCGGTCGTCGTCGGTGGTGACGTGGCGACGGAAGGCGGGATCGCCGCGCTCGCCGTGGCCTGAGGCGCGCCGGTCCGAGAGACGGCGTAGGCCGCGACGACGATCGCGCCTCCCGCGATCACACCGAGGACCCACAGCAATGCGGGTGGCCACGAGCGCTCGGAGCCGCGTGGCCGCCTCCGGGGTCGCTCCCTTCTGTGAGGAGGTGGGTCGTCATCGACCGGGGAGGCGAGAAGGGCTGCGAGCTTCTTGCGGCGGTCCTCGTCCATCAGCGGGCTTCTCCCGGCAGCGGGATGGCAACGCGACCCGTGACCGCCGACCAGCGGAGCGACTCGACGTGGAGTTCGAGCACCTCGGGCAGTTCGTCGCCGAGATAGGTGAGCTGAGGCGCTCCGAACGTGGCCGGCAAGAACGCCGAGCCCAGCCAGGCGCCGTGCGAACCCGTCACGAAGGGTCCTTCCGGCGTGCGTTGCCCGGGCCGTAGCTGCGTCACGGAGAACCTCGTGTCATCCGGGAGGTCTACGCCGAAGGAGACGATGGTTCCCGATGCCTGGGCGATCGTTCGTCGCACCCAGATCACTGTGCCGTCCGCGAGCGTGACGGGAGTCCCGTCGACCTCGAGCGAGATGGAGTAGACGGCCGGGGTCTGGACTCGCCATCCGGTGACCCACAGCCTCTGTGGAGCGAACCCATCGGGTGTCTCGAAGCGAACGCGCCGCGCATCGATCCTCCGCATCGTCGCCTCGAAGCGCTCTCCATCGCCGCTCTCCACCTCCCAACGATCGGGCATGATGACCGGTTCGGAGCCGCCGAGGGCCTCGACCTCGAACTCGAACAGGAGACCGGTGTCGTCGTCACCGAGCGCAATCGGGGCGACGCGCGTGTTGCCGACGATGCCGGCCGGAGTGACGGGCACCGATGGCGTGACGGGGACGGTGGGTGCCGTGGTGGCCGCGATCGGTGCGGGGACGGTGCCATCATCGCCTCCGAGTGCGATGCCGGCGAGGGCAAGGACCGTCCCGGCGAGGAGGCCTCCGACGGCGTGGAAC
>JBHHXA010000185.1:0-5037 GCA_046756805.1 Acidimicrobiia bacterium | reverse complement strand
TCGATCTTGATGGCCTGGGCCACGGTCTCGGCGCTCAGCCCGTCGGATGCGAGATGGTGACCGGGCCGGAGCGCATCCCGCTCTCCCGCCGGAGCAGCGGGCCCATACCGGGCGGGATCGGCGCCGTGATCCTCGATCCACTCGATCACTTCGGAGGCGCACAGGGAGACGTCGGTAGCCGACGCAAGGAGCTCGAGCACCATCTTTCTGCTGTGCCGCACACGATCCGAGTCCGTGGCGACGACCATGCCGTCCTCCACGACACGCGAGCACGAGGGCACGAGCGCACGCGATCCCTCGACCTCGACGACGCAGACCCGGCACACGTTCACCGGTGTCAGGCTCTCCGAGTAACACAGGGTCGGCTGGTCGCGGCCGATGCTGCGACAGGCCTCGAGCAGCGTGGTGCCGTCCGGCATCACCACCTCGATGTCGTCGATCTTGAGTCGCACGGCGCTCATGTCGCGTCCACGAGACCGAGTGAGATCGCCGACTCGATGGCGCTGGACGCGGTGTGACCGAGCCCGCAGATCGATGCGTCGCGCATCACCTGAGCGATATCGCCCAGCAGTCCGGTATCGAGCGGCATGCCCGATGCGAGGTGGCGGGACAGCAACTCCTCCTGACGCACCGTCCCGATCCGGCAGGGAACGCATTGCCCGCAGCTCTCGTCGCGGAAGAAGGCGGCGATCCGCCGCAGGACGTCCCGGAGATCGACCTCGTCGTCGAACACCATGACGACCCCGGACCCCAAGGAGAGGCCACGGCTCCGGGCTGCTTCGAAGGTGAGCGGCATATCGAGGGCATCGGGCCCGACGAAGCTCCCCGCCGCTCCCCCGAGCAGTACCGCACGCAGGTCGGCTCCGTACCGGACGCCTCCGGCGAGATCGATGAGGGCACCGAGCGTCATCCCCGACTCGACCTCGTACACGCCGGGTCGTTCCACCGCACCGGAGAGGCAAAAGAGCCGTGTCCCCGTCGTTTCCGCAGTGCCGATCGTGGCGAAGGCCTGGCCACCGTTGCCAACGATGTCCAGCACGTTGACGAGGGTCTCCACGTTGTTGACGACCGTGGGCTTGCCGAACAAGCCTTGCTGCGTCGGGAATGGAGGCTTGTTGCGCGGCTCGCCCCGATACCCCTCGATGGAGTTCATGAGCGCGGTCTCCTCGCCACAGATGTAGGCACCCGCCCCCGATCGCACCTCGATGTCGAACTCGAGCGCAGACCCGAGAAGCGATGGCCCGAGAAGCCGCGCCTCACGGGCAGCATCGACGGCCGCCAGCAGCCTGCGTTGTGCGACGGGGTACTCGCCGCGTACGTAGATGTAGCCCTCGCGAGCGCCCACGGTGATGCCTGCGATCGTGATCGCCTCGACGATGGCGAACGGATCACCCTCCATGAGCGCCCGATCCTTGAACGTCCCCGGCTCCGACTCGTCCGCGTTGCAGATCACGTAGCGATGCGGATCGTCACCCTCCGCCACCGCCTTCCACTTCACCGCCGTGGGGAACGCCGCGCCACCTCTCCCTCTGAGCCCGGACGCCTCCAGTTCGTCGAGGACGCCGGCGGGACCGATTTCCATCGCGCGCGGGAGCGAGAGATAGCCGCCGCTCCGCCGGTAGTCGTCCAGACTCGCCGGATCCACGATGCCGACCCTGCGCAGAAGGCGGAGATCGCGATCCCCGGCACGCGGGGGAGCGAGGGGATCCGAGTCGAGCAATGCGGGATCCTCCAGCGCGGCCTCGACGGCTTCACCCGTCGTCCTCGTGAGGACGACGTCATCACCTTCCGCGATCTGGAGAAACGCGGCCGGGGCGCGATCGCATTGCCCGAGACAAGGGCTCCGCTTCCACGTGCGCTCCGGGCCCTGTGCGGCAGGACCGAGCCTCGCCTCGAGATCGTCGATGAGCTCTGCTGCGCCAAAGCCACCGCAGCCTACGTCGTCACACACATGCGCAACGCGGGTTGCGGTTCTCTCCGTGGTGAGCAGCGCGTAGAAGCTGGCCACCCCGTACGCCTCCGCAGGAGGTACACCGAGCGCCCGACATAGGTAGTCCAGCGCCCCTTCGCTGATCCACCCCACCGCTCCCTGCACCGCGGCAAGGGCAGGGAGGAGCAGATGGCGTCTGGCACGCAGCGCCTCACCGCCTCGCACCACGCGCAACCGCCCCTCGCCGCTCGCATCGGCGTCACCGGGTAGACCCACGACGCCGTCGACCGCGGCGCGCTCCGCCGCCGTGGGCTCGATGTCGCGGAAGACGAGATCCATCGCTTCAGCCGACCTTTTCGATGCGCACGGCGGTGGCCTTGAACTCGGCCGTTCCCGACTGCGGATCCCATGCCTCGATGGTCAGCCGGTTCACGTCGGTCTCATCCGGAAAGTGGAGCGACATGAAGACGAGACCGGGCCGGAGACGAGTGTCGACCCTCACGGGAGCAACGACGGCGCCCCGGCGTGACACGACGCGAACGACCTCTCCTTGGCGTATCGCCAGCGACTCCGCATCTGCCGGGCCGACGTCGATCGTGCCGCCGGGGCGGATCGGCGAGTCGTACCCACCGCTTTGTACGCCGGTGTTGTACGAGTCGAGGTGCCGTCCCGTGGTGAGCCGGAGCGGGTATTCGTCGTCGAGAACGTCGACGGGCGGAGCATGCAGAACCGCGGAGAACGGAGCTCGTCTCCCCTCGACCGGATCGCTCCACAACCGGGCGTGGAGGAACTGCTCCCCGGGATGCTCCTCGTCATAACAAGGCCACTGGATGCCCCCCAGCTCCTCGAGGCGCCGGTAGCTCATGCCGGCATGCATCGGAGAGAGCGACCGGAGCTCGTCCCAGACTTCCTCCGGTGTGAGCGACACCCAGTTGTGTCCCATCTCCGATGCGAGAGCGCGGATGATCGACAGGTCGGTTCGCGCCTCACCGGGCGGGTCGAGGGCCTTTCGGACCAGCTGCACTCGCCGCTCGCTCGAGGTGACCGTCCCATTCGTCTCGCACCAGTCGGCTGCGGCCGGCAGCACGACGTCTGCCAGCTCGGCGGTCCTGGTGAGAAAGAGGTCCTGGACCACGAGGAAGTCGAGCTTCCCCAGCAGCCGCCGCGCCCGGCCGGCGTCGGCTTCCGACTGCGCCGGGTTCTCACCGATGACGTAGAGAGCGCGCATCTCGCCGGTGTCCATCGCTTCGAACATCCGGGTGAGGTGCCTGCCTGCTTTGTCGGGTATCGCAAACCCCCACTCTGCCTCGAACTTCCCCCTGGCCTCGTCGTCCTCGACGTCCTGGAACCCTGGCAGCTTGTTCGGAAGCGCACCCATGTCGCCACCGCCCTGGACGTTGTTCTGCCCCCGGACCGGCACGAGCCCCGACCCGTACTTTCCGATGTGGCCCGTGAGAAGAGAGAGGTTGATGAGCGCAAGGACGTTGTCGGTTGCGTTGTGATGCTCCGTGATGCCCAACGTCCAGCAGATCTGGGCGGACGGAGCAGTGGCATAGGCGACGGCCATCTCCTCGATCACCTCGCCGGGGACACCGGTGATCTCCTGGGCCCTGCCGAGCGTGTACGGCTCTACCGCGGCTGCGTAGTCGTCGAACCCTGTGGTTGCCCTGCCGACGAACTCCTCATTGACGAGCCCGGCCTCGATGATGACCCTTCCCGCGGCGTTGGCGAGCGCGATGTCGGTGCCCACGTCGATGCCGAGATAGACGTCTGCCCACTGCGCCGACTCGCTGTGACGGGGGTCCACGCAGTACACCCGGGCGCCGTTGTGGATGCCCCGCAGAATGTGGTGGAAGAAGATCGGGTGCGCGGCGCGGGCGTTCGAACCCCACAGAATGATGAGGTCCGTCGTCTCGATCTCCTCATATGAGCTGGTGCCGCCACCCGCTCCGAACACTTTCGCCAGACCGGCGACGCTGGGAGCGTGTCAAGTGCGGTTACAGCTGTCGATGTTGGCTGAGTGCATGACGACCCTGGCAAACTTCTGCGCCAGGAAGTTCGTCTCATTGGTCGCTTTCGAGCAGCTGAAGAGCCCGAAGGCTTCTCCTCCGTGCTCGTCGCGGATCGCCCCAAAGCCGGCCGCGGCACCGGCGAGTGCCGTGTCCCAGCTCGCAGGCTCCAGCGTGTCGCCGACACGCACGAGCGGCGTCGTCAGGCGGGTGCGTCGACGTGACATTCGATCACCTCCCCTCGCCGAGTCGGGCGGCCGGGAGGTGATCCCAGCCGCGCATCCGGTGACGATAGTGGGGCCGAGGTGCACCTCAGAAGAGCCCCGTCACGTTCCCGTCGTCGTCGATATCGACATTCATGAACGCTGGTCGCGTCCCCAGACCCGGCATCGTTCTCATGTCACCGAGCAGGGGGTAGATAAACCCGGCGCCCACGGAAGCCCGCACCTCGCGCACCGGGAGCTTGTAGCCGCTCGGAGCGCCCTTCAGCGACGGGTCGTGCGAGATCGAGAGATGGGTCTTCGCCATGCAGATCGGGAGATAGCCGAAACCAGCCGTCTCGAACTCGGCGATCTGCCGCTCCGCCTTCGCCGAGTACTCGACGCTGCCCGCTGCATACACCTGGGTTGCGATGGTCTCGATCTTCTCCTTGATGGACCGGTCTAGGGCGTAGAGGAACTGGAAGTCGTTTGGCTCGTCGCACGCTGCGGCCACCGCAGCGGCGAGCGCAGCAGCACCTTCGCCACCTCTCGCCCAATGATCCGTCGCTACGGCGGCCACCGCACCGGCCTCGAGCGCCGCTGAGATGATCAGCTCGTGTTCTCGCTCCGTGTCAGCCGCGAACGTGTTGAGCGCAACGACGACGGGGACCCCGAATCGGCGGGCGCCGGCGATGTGCGCCTTGAGGTTGGCGAGACCGGCGCGAAGCAGCGGCAGGTTCTCTTCGGTGTAGGCACGATCCAGCGTCCTGCCGGCAACGACGCGGGGTCCGCCACCATGAGTCTTGAGGGCACGCACGGTGGCGACGAGCACGACGCAGTCGGGCGTGAGGCCCGACACCCTGCACTTGATGTCGAAGAACTTCTCCATCCCCATGTC
>JBHHXA010000184.1:0-5042 GCA_046756805.1 Acidimicrobiia bacterium | reverse complement strand
GCCCGAGACTCCCGTTCTGTGCGGTGATCGTCGTCACCGGTAGCTCCGAGAGATCCAGCAGGCTCTCCAGAACTGCGCAGCTCACGGGGTCGTCGTCGATGACGAGGACGGTGAGGCCTCTCGAGATCCCCAGGCGGTCGGCAAAAGCACATAGCTGGTCCACGTGTGCCTGGCGGGGATGGCTGCGGCCTCGTTCCCACGCATTGACCGTCGGGAACGACACACCGAGTTCTCTGGCAAGAGCCTCCTGGGTGAGCCCGGCGCGCTCCCTGATCGTTGCCACCAGCTCAGGTACAGCGATGCGGACCATAAGCAACTATATCGGACAACCCCTTGAAACCCTTGACAATCGGGGTCCAGTTTGCCCGCCGCAAAGGGCTCTCGAGCAGGTCAGACGGAGCTCGCGACGCGGGCGACACCGAGAGGCACCGACTCTGCGGGTGGGGCCGTCGCGGCTTCATCGGACGCAGCCGCGACCGGGGTCCCTCCGTCCTCACGTCTGCCCCGCAAGGCGGTCCAGCTCAGATAGGCGCGGGAGGCGATGAGGAGCGTGACGAAGAGCGTGAACGCCACCACGTTGCCCTCCCCCAGCCAGACGAAGGGAAGGCCGGCAAACGGCACCAGGAGCTTTCCGACGCCGCGGATCGCCGCCGGGTCGAGCGGGGTCGAGTCTGCCGTATCGTTCCCGTCGCCCTGCGTCACGTAGGTGCCGTCGGGTGCTGTGGCGACGATGCGATGGGTGAGCTGACGGTCCGGGTCCGCGGGGTGCACGAACGTCACGACCGCACCGGGGCCCAATCCGAAGCCGCTGTGATCCTCGAACAGCACCACGTCGCCCTCGTGGATGACGGGCTCCATCGAGCCCGAGGTGATGACGACAGGTGACCACCCTGCGACGAGCGGGAGGACCCTCGAGACCACAAGCAGCGCCACGACGAAGTACCACAACATCGCGGCGACTCCCAGCATCGCTGCCGGGAGTCGCCCGTCGGGTCTCGTGCTGTGTGTCGGGGTCTCCGCCACGCTGGTCATGCTCTGCCCTCCACCGCCGATCCCTACGGGATCAGGTGTTCTGCGCCTCCCAGGTGAAGTCCACCGTCGCGGACTTGCCCTGCGCCGCGTTGTCATCCTGTTGCGTGATGGTGAGGCGGTAGCCGATCATGTCGTCGGGAGCGCCACCCGTCACTCCCCAGGTGTCGACGCCGTTGGCATAATTCGAGGGCAGTGCGAGGAAGACACCCAGATCGCCATCGGAGGCGGTGTCCCACACCGTCACGGCCGACACGAATCCGGTGCAGCCGCTCACTCCCCGCTCGATCGTGAGATCGAGGTAGTCGGCGAGTCCGTCGCCGCCTGCAACCGTGCCGTACATCCGAACCTGTGCGTCGAGCGAGCCCTGGTACGTCACCTCGATGCACCCCACCGCGGAGTCACCGGGCTTGAGGTTGGTCGCGTTGAACATCGCGACGCCGGCGTCGTTGTCAACGAGGACGACCGTGCCCGCGGCGAAGCTGTTGCCTGCATTCCCGGTCGTGTCCGAGAAGGCAGCGGACGACGCTCGCAACGCGAGAACCGACACCAGCAGCACCGCGGCGGCTGCAGCGCCGATCCGCAGCGTGAGCTGCGTCGAAGTGGTCATCATCGAATCTCCTTGGTACAGAGCCCACGCACTCTTCGTGGTTCGAAAGCGCTTTCGGTCCGTTCTTTATCGTGGTTTATAGGGTTCTTGAGTCCATGCGACATGACTAGTCACCAGGGCTTGCGTCCCCGGAGCACGCGCCGGTTCCACTACGCGTGCTCGAGGATCCTCTGGCAGCGGCATGCGTGGTGCTCTCCACGTTCGCGTGCTCGGGTGGCGACGACTCCGGCGAGGACTCGACCATCGGTCCGCCCCCGGCCGATGCGACGATCTCGACGAACGAGTGGCGGTCCGGACCGGCCGCGCTCAGCTTCCCTGCGGGCACGCAAGTGACCATCGACCTGCGCAACGACGGCCGCATCCTCCACGAGTGGACGCTGCTGCAGGAGCGAATCGATACCGGCCAGGACTATCGCGACGAACTCGTGATCGCGACCCGGAGCGTCCCCGCGGGAGCGATCGAGACGATCAGCTTCACGGTCCCCGCGGCGGGTGTGTATCAGTTCATCGGCCCGATCCCGGGGCACTTCTCTCAGGGCATGTCGGGGGCGCTCACCGCAACGCCGTGAGCGTGGGCTCAGGCGCCTCGACAGTCCATGCAGTACTTGGTGAGGTATCCCATCGTCGCTTCGTATTCATCACCGAGCAGGGAGCCGATGCGATCCATCATCGCGCTCGACGCAATCGGCGCTCCGCACGAGGCGCATCGCAGCGCTTCTGCGGCGTGAAGGGTGACTCGCCCTCCTGTGAGAGCGGCTTCGTCGGCTCGCGGTGCCAGCCGGATCGCACCCCGGCGCACCTCGGGGCACGAAGGCACACACTGGCCGCATGCCGTGCACGATGCGGAGTCGAACGTGAGCGTGAGCAGGTCCTCCTCCTCCGTATGCCCGAGTGCCGAGGTCGGGCACGCCTGTGTACAAGACAGGCACAGCGTGCAGGCGCTCGGATCCACCTCGACGACGGCGACCGGTGCCGAGGGATGCTCGACGGAGGGGGCAGGTGCGTCGACGTCGCGGGTTGCAACGAGACCGAGGATCACTCCGGGACCGCCGTGGAGCTCGAATGCGTCGTCCACATCCACGATCGGGAAAGGCGCCGCGAGTTCGGTCGGCGAGGGAGCCACCGCCACCCGTGACGCGTCGAGGCCGTACGACGTCAGCAGCTCATGGGCAAAGGACACCACGCCTGCGACCACCACATCGTGGCCCAGCGGACATCCCGAGTGGCTGCACGGAACGAGCGACACGGCCGCCGCACCTCGCAGGAGCGGTGCCAGCAGCCACGTCCCGGTGACCATGCCGGTGCAGGGAACCTCGACCTCGACCCAGGGTGGAGGCGGGGCGGCGACGGTCCGTCTGCGACACACGTAGGCGATGCCGACGGGCATCGCCGCGGCTCCCGCGATCCCGTCGATCTGCGCCGCGATTTGAGCCGGGGTCGCCACCGGGTTCACGATGGCGCCTGTGGGACAGACGGTCACACAGCGCCCACACGGGTCACAAGCTGCCTTGTCGTAGATCACTTGCCCGGAAACGATGCGGTACGCGTCCTTGGGGCACACGTCTGCGCAAGCGCTGCATCCGTCGCTCGCTGCGCAGACGGCGTGATCGATCGCAGGAACACCCACGTACTCGGGCTTGGGAAGGCCGAGCAGCGACCTTCGCGTCATCCGCTTCGGGAACACGGGCTTGGTCTGCTCCGGTCGGCTCTCCTCGAAGAAGGCGGCCCGTGCGCTCGCACCGGCCAGGACGGCGGGTGCGATCGTCGGCTCCGTGAGGAGCCCTCGCTCGATGATGGGTACACCCAGCGGGTCGAACCCCGCGGCCCGACACTGCGTCTGCACGTCGGCGAGGGCGTACGCGTCGCGATGGAGCCCCAGCACCAGCTCATCTGCGTCGACGGTCAACTCTGCGATCTGCTCCGGCCTGGTGCAGAGGTCGTCCACGATGACGACGGCCTCGGAGGCCACGGCTCCGTCTCGTTTCTCGCAACAGACGAGCACCGCGGTATTCATGCCGGACCTCCGAGATGGGTGCGGGTCGCGTGGAGATAATCGACGTCGTGGAGGACGAATGCGTGGGTCATCTCGACGGCTGCACCGTAGAACGATTCCGGCGATGTAGAGGCAACCCTCGCCCGAAACGGGGGCAGCCACACCGACAGATGGACTCGGAGGAATCGCTCCTCGTCCTTGAGCACCCGATCGGTCACCAGGATGTCGGATCGGGACCAGCCACCCGCCTCGCGAGCACACAGCGCCGACATGACCTCCAGCTCCGAAGCGAGATGGTCCGGCGACTCCGCAGCTCCGGCAGTGGAGAGGCCCAGTTCCTGAATGTGGCGCTGGACGTCTGCGACCAGCTTGGCCGATTCGCCGCTCTTCGCGTCGGTCCGAAAGAAGGCCTCGTTGAGCGGGCACAGCGCCTTGTCGGTACCCGACGCAAACAGCCGGATGTACTCCGCCTCGAGCGCCTGGAGATCAAGCATCTCGTCGATGACGTCGAGCAGCCGCAGCCACGCCGTGTAGTAGGAGAAGTGCTCCATCCCCAAGTCGTGGAGGAAGCCGGCCGCAGCGACGATGCCCTCGACCCGCTCCTCGCTCGGAGGAAGGAAGACGCCCCCCAGAAAGCGGTAGAGGCCGCGCCGTAGTTGCGCGACCTCCACCCAGGTGTCTGATGTCATGAATCGCTGCGGTCGGAGAGCACCTCGTAGACGATCGCAGAAGAGAAGGCCACGATCACGCCTAGGACGAACACAGCCGGCGCAAAGGCAAAGCGGGGGTCGCTGTTCGCGACGGATTCTGCGCCCCATGGTGCGGCACCGAAGTAACCGACGACCATGAGGAGAAAACCGGAGATCACCATCCCGGTCGTCACAAACTTACGCATCGAGACTCACCTCCTCCTCCTTCGCGAGCGGGAGCATCGGGAAGGACTTGATGAACAAGCCTACGAGCAGGGCGCCGAGGGCGAAGAGCCCGGCAACCACGCCGTACTCGATCAGGCTCGGGCTGTAGCTGCCCACCTCGTATGGCAGCAGCGTACCGTGCGTCTGCGAAGGCACGACGACGAGATACCGCTTTCCGATGGCCGCCAGGTTGACGGCCGCACCGCTTGCCACGAGAACGCCAACGTTCCAGCGCCTGGTGAGCGCCTGGTACGCCAGCAGCACCATCGGGATCACCAGCGCCGCAACCGACAGCCAGTAGATCGGCGCATACGTACCCTTGAGCAGCGCATCCGACAGTCGCTTCTCCACCTCTGGCGTTGCGTAGAGCAGCGTCAGCAACTCCACGACCATGAAGTAGAGATAGACCGCGAGCAGGACCATGAGGAACCTGCCCAGCCAGGCGAAGGCGTCGATCGTGATCCGGCTGCCCGCCGAGAGCATCCTTCGCAGGATC
>JBHHXA010000183.1:0-5054 GCA_046756805.1 Acidimicrobiia bacterium | reverse complement strand
GCATTTGACGGAGATCAACGCCGCCGAGCGGTTCGAGACGTTCGTCGAGAACGTCGGCGGCCGCCTGCGTCAGGCGCTCATCGCGGCCTACGGGCCGGAGGTCGGTGCAGAGGCCACGTCCGAGGCGCTTGCGTACGCATGGGAACACTGGGACCAGATCGCCCCGATGGACAACCCCGCCGGCTATCTCTACCGGGTAGGGCAGAGCAAGTCGCGGCGCTATCTGCGACGACCCCCAGTGCTCCCCCCCGTTCCTCCTTCGGCCCAGCCCTGGGTCGAGCCGGGGCTGCCTGCGGCTCTGGCGTTGCTCTCCGACCAGCAGCGGATCGCCGTGATCCTCTGTCATGGATTCACGTGGACGAGGGCCGAGGTGGCGGAACTGCTCGGAGTGAACGCCTCGACCGTGCAGCGTCATATCGACAGGGCCATGAAGAAGCTGAGGCGCGGCTTGGGGGCTCCCGATGATTGATCTCCGCGACCAGATCAGGTCGTACGCGGAGCTGCTGGATGCGGCGGCTCCGAATGTCGACGAGTTGGCCCTCCCCACCGACCCGGCTCACGGCGGGGATGCTCCGGTTCGCATTGCGCGATGGCGACCGGCGGTCCTCGCTGCGGCAGGGGTTGCAGCGGCGCTCGTCATCGCGATCGGCGGCATCGCCATCTTCGCCGGTGGGAGCGAGGATGCTGCCGGCACCTCGACGGTGGTGACGACACCGACGGCGACCTCTCAGGTCACGCCGACGACCGGTGCGATCGTCGATGTCGAGTTCATTCTGACCGGGCCGGATGCGCTCGCACCTCGGACCGAAGACGGGGGCTCATGGGACTTCCCGTTCTCCGGTCCCGGCGCCGTCGTCTTCCACGACGGCCGGTTCCACATGTTCCGCAACGGACGGGCGGAGGACGAGCCCGGTGCTGTGGGCTATCTCGTGTCCGATGACGCGGTGACGTGGTCGGACCCGATCGGGGCGCCGCTGTTCGACGCTGCTGCTCTTCCGTACGGGTCGGGGAAGGCGGCCGTGCGGTCCGCTCTCGTGACCGGAGACGGGACCTGGGTCCTGTACCTCGACATCGAGTTGGGCGACGGAAGCGAGGGCGAAGCCCCGAGCCCAATGGTCGTGGGGAGGGCAACGGCGCCCGCTCCGACCGGGCCGTGGGCGTTCGACGCCTCGCCGGCTCTCACGGTCGGAGCTACGGGCTCGTTTGCCGACGCGGGCGTGGGGTCACCGAGCGTGATTCCGTTCGAGGACGGCTTCGTGATGTTCTTCGTGGGTCGTACCAGTGCGGGCCAGGCCTCGATCGGCCGAGCGATATCGCTCGACGGCGTGCGGTGGGGGATCGAGGACGCCGATCCCGTGCTCATCGCCACCGATGACTGGGAGCGTGGGTCCCTGTCCACGGTCGATGCCGTCTTCGACGATGGCTCGTGGGTGCTGCTCTATGCGGGGGAGACGATGAGCCGCCGCGGCATCGCCATCTCGGACGACGGGACGGACTTTGAGAAGCTGCCCGAGAACCCCATGCTCGATACGACCGACGTCCCGCGTGGCGGAATCTTCGACACGACCCTCCTGCGCCACGAAGGAGAGTGGCTGCTCTTCGTCGAGAATGGTGGCGCGAGGTCCAATACCGACATCTCGCTGCTCGTGTACGACGGAGCGCTTCGGCCTCGATGAGCCCGGTGTCCTGTTCTGCACGGGCTACGGGGCTCGCCTCAGCAGTCACCGTCGATCGCGCAGACAAGACCTTCGACCTGGTCCGGGTAGGTCCGACCGAGCCACCCGGTCACGGCAGGCTCGAGCTGGTCGAATGGCAGATAGCCGCGGGTGACCACGACGTACCCGTCCTCCGTCCTGAGCAACAACCCGGGGAAGCCGGCCACGCCCAGCTGCCTCGCCTGGCCGAAGTCTTCCCATGCGGCCAGCCGGGATTGCTCGTCGTGGAGCCGCTCCATGAACTTCTCCCCATCGACGTCGTACGGCGCGACCAGCGCCGGATACACCGCAGGATCGGTGATGTCGACCCGATCGGCGTAGAACGCCTGCTGCGACGCGGTGAAGAACCGCACGGTGTCGCCCGGCGACATTTCACGCATCGTGACGACGGCGCGGGCGGGAAGCTCGGTGTCGTACACCCATCCTTCCCGATCGAGGCCGCGATGGTCGAAGGGCTGACCCGAGCGCTCAGCGACCTGTTCCCAGTGATGGGCGAGGAAACCTCGCATCTCCCCGGTCAGCGGCTCGGCGTTGGGTCCGGGCCGGAGACCACCGACGACGACTCGCAGCGGGATGCGGTATCGCGTCGTCAGCTCCTCGACGACGGGGGCGAAACCCCAACACCACGAGCACATCGGATCACCGACGTAGAGGAACTCGAGATCGGTCGTGGTGTCCATGACCGCCAGCGTAGGCGGAGCCACAGCTGTTGCAGACGGTCGCACGCCGTGTCACGGCCCGGCGACGGAGCTCAGTGCGCCGTGGCAGGGTCGATCGTCTCGGGGTCGATGTCGTAGCGGGCGACCGCATCCGACACGACCTGCGCCTCGATGCGACCGTCGGCGGCGAGGCCACTGAGCACTGCCACGACGACGTGGCCCGAATCGACCTCGAAGAAGCGCCGCAGCGCCTCTCTCGTGTCCGACCTGCCGAAGCCATCCGTGCCGAGCGGTGTGAAGCGCCCCGGGATCCATCTCCCTACCTGGTCCGGCACGAGCTTCATGTAGTCCGTGACGGCCACGAACGGTCCCGACGTCCCGGCAAGGGCGGACGTGACATACGGGACCCTGGGCGCGGCGTGAGGGTGGAGCCGGTTCCATCTCTCGGTGGCGAGGGCTTCCTCGCGCAGAGCCGTGTAGCTCGTCGCGCTCCACAACTCCGCACCGATGCCGAAGTGCTCCGCCAGGTCCGTCTGTGCCTCCCGGGCCGCTCGATGTGCCGCACCTGAGAAGATGATGGCCGGACCCGCCTCGAGACCGTCGGGCGCCTCCGCCCAGCGGTACAGACCGGCCATGATCCCGTCCCCGGCAGCTTCGGGCATCGGCGGCTGGACGTATGGCTCGTTGTAGGCGGTGACGTAGTAGAAGACGTCGTCGCCCTCCCCGTACATCCGGTGCAGGCCCCGCTCGAAGATGGTCGCGAGCTCGTAGGCGAATGCGGGGTCGTACGCCCGGCACACCGGCACCGTCGATGCGAGTACGAGGCTATGCCCGTCCTGGTGCTGGAGGCCCTCGCCGAGCAGCGTCGTCCTGCCTGCGGTCGCTCCGAGGAGGAAGCCCCGGGCCCGGGAATCTGCCGCGGACCAGATGAGATCGCCGACGCGCTGGAATCCGAACATCGAGTAGAAAGCGAAGAACGGGACCATCGGCACTCCACGGGTCGCGTATGAGGTCGCCGCAGCGATCCAGCTCGCGACCGAGCCTGCTTCGGTGATGCCTTCCTCGAGGATCTGGCCCTGCTGCGACTCGCGGTACGACAGCAACAAGTGGGCATCGACCGGCTCGTAGAGCTGACCCTGTGCTGCGTAGATCTCGAGTTCCTTGAAAAGTGCGTCCATGCCGAAGGTCCGGCCCTCATCGGGGATGATCGGGACGATCCGCTCTCCGAAGCCATCGACCCGAGCCAGGCTCCGGAGCATCCGGGTGTAGACGCCGGTGGTCGAGACCTCCGTCCGACCGGAGCCCGCCTCGAACTCTGCGAACGGCTCGTGGCCGGGGAGCGGGAGTGGCTTGCGGATCGCAACCACCCGGCTCGGCAGCGCCCCGTTGAGCTTGTCGCGATGGCCGCGCAGGTACCGCACCTCCGGCGAGTCGATGGCAGGTCGGAAGTACGGGGGCTCCTCACCCTCGACAAGGGCGGAGTCGGGAACGTCGTCGTGGAGCCCAAGCGCATCTCTGAGCTCGACGAGCTGGGCGTGGGAGAGCTTCTTGACCTGATGGGTGGCGTTGCCTCCCTGTACGCCCTTGCCCAGCATGAAGCCCTTGATCGTCTTGGCGAGGATCACCGTCGGGGCCCCCTCCAGCTCCGTTGCGATCCGATAGGCGCCATGCACCTTCTCGTAGTCGAGCCCGCCGCGACGCAGAGCCCACACCTCGTCGTCCGTGAGGTGCTCGACGAGCGCGGCCAGCCTGGGATCGGTGCCGAAGAACCGGTCCCTCACGAACGCACCGTCCTCTGCCTTGTACCGCTGGTACTCGCCGTCGACGCTCTCGTTGAACCGCTGCACGAGCACGCCGTCGCGGTCGGCCGCGATGAGTGGGTCCCAGTTCGCGCCCCAGATCACCTTGAGCACGTTCCACCCCGCACCGCGGAACATGGCCTCGAGCTCCTGAATGATCTTGCCATTGCCGCGCACGGGACCGTCGAGCCGTTGCAGGTTGCAATTCACGACCCACGTGAGGTTGTCGAGTCCTTCCCTTCCTGCGAGCGAGATCGACCCGAGCGTCTCCGGCTCGTCACACTCGCCATCACCGAGAAACCCCCACACCCGGGAGCCCGTGGTGTCGTCGAGGCCGCGATGGTGCAGGTAGCGAAGGAACCGGGCGTGGTAGATGGAGTTGATCGGGCCCAGCCCCATCGATACGGTCGGGAACTCCCAATAGTCGGGCATGAGCCGGGGATGGGGATAGCCGGACATTCCGCCCTCGCTGAGCTCGCGCCGGAAGCCGTCCATGGCGTGCTCGTCGATCCGGTGCTCGAGATACGACCTCGCATAGATTCCGGGTGCGGCGTGCCCCTGGATGTACACGTGGTCACCGGGGGAACCGTCGGCTTTGCCACGGAAGAAATGGTTGAAGCCGACGTCGTACAGCATCGCGGACGACGCGAAAGAGGAGAGATGGCCTCCGATGCCGTCCGACATGAGGTTCGCCTTCGTCACCATCACCGCGGCGTTCCAGCGGGTGATGCGTCGGATTCGAGACTCGATCGCCGGATCGCCGGGGAACTCCGGCTGAAGCTGGGGAGGGATCGTGTTGAGGTACGGCGTC
Source organism: Acidimicrobiia bacterium (assembly GCA_046756805.1). Classification (GTDB taxonomy): domain Bacteria; phylum Actinomycetota; class Acidimicrobiia; order Spongiisociales; family UBA5794; genus CAMYMC01. Next base: position 70 of record JBHHXA010000183.1, on the reverse strand, counting down.
GATACCGACACCGGAACACCGATGTTGCGTTCCCGCGCCCGCTGGAGGAGCTTGGCCCTGACGAACCTGG
>JBHHXA010000182.1:0-5094 GCA_046756805.1 Acidimicrobiia bacterium | reverse complement strand
GTGGTCGCCGTAGCGTCTGGTGGCGGAAACGTCGAGCTCGTCTCCGTCCCGGGTTTGACGGCGGCCGTCGGCGTCGGCTCGGATCCGGAGCCGGTACATGCGGCTGCGGTGACCACGAGCGCGACGAACGCTGTCAAGCCTCGTCGTCCCGTCTTCGTCACTCTTCCACCTGGTCGGGCAGGGCCATTCTGGCTTCCCGAGCCGCAGCGCCGCGGTCCGGGCTCTCGCTGACCCCGGGGAACTGCTCGCGGGATGCGAGCAACTTCGAGCAGGCCCGAGCCCATCTGCTAGATCTTGGCAGCCGAATCGGCGCAGCGGGTGCCGAAGTGACGGTGGGAGAACAGAGTGAGACGGTCAAACCGTCGGGTGCATGTCGCGGCTGCAATCGTTGGTATGGCAGTCTTGATCGGGTTGCAGATTGCTGCGGTGGCGGCGGACGGGTTCACCGATGTGCCGGATACGAATGCGTTCCACGGCGACATCGGCTGGCTGGCCGACGCCGGGGTCACGTTGGGCTGCAATCCGCCCGCCAACGACCAGTTCTGTCCGTCCAACGGGGTGACTCGTGAGCAGATGGCGGCGTTCATGCACCGGTTGCGACCTATCTCGATGCTGCGGACGGCACGCCTGCCGAGGCGGACAACGCCGACACCCTCGACGGCCTGCACTCCACCGACTTCCTGCGCGGGGCTGAGAACGCAATGGGGTACCTGTGGGCATGTGACGAGACGAACGCCTCATATGACGCAATGGCGGTGTGTGACTATGTCTACAAATCGTCGGGTGGAGCGGTCACCGTCGTTCGGGCTGCCGTCGGGCACTACGTCGTCACCTTTGCGGGCCTCGGCGGTTTCCCCAAGTTCGGTGGGAACGTCCAGGTCACGGCGTATGGGATTCTCCCTGCGCTCTGCCCGTCCGATGGATGGAGCAACGGGATCGACCTGACGCTGGTCGTGCGATGTTTGATTCTGTCCGGCGCGGCCCTCGGCTCCCGCTTCGACGCGCTCTACGTCTGGTGAGGAGAGCCTTCAAAACACAGGGATGATCTCTTCCATGTCGATGTCGGTGATCTCCTCGCCGGTGATCCCGACTTCGGGGATGGCGGGGAACGCGGTGTCGTAGCGGTCGAGGACACCCTTGAGGTTCAGCATGGCGTTGCGCCAGTTCTCCTTCTTCTCCTCGTAGGTGGGGATGCCGAACCCGGCGCCGCGCGCGACCTCCTCGGCCTGCCGCTGCACGTCGATGAAATCGTCGGGGAGGTCCCAGAACTCCGGCGGCGGCTCGAAGAGGACGGCGGACAGGAAGAGATAGCCGGCGCGGATCTGCCGGGTGACGATGCTCTTGTCCTCGTCGGAGAGCTTTGGGTAGTCGCGCTCCATGAGTGCCATGCAGATCCCCATGTGCCTGCCCTCGTCACGGCCGATGAGCTTGAACGCCTCGCGGAACACCGGCTCTTTCGCTGCGGCAGCCATCTGGTGGAAGATCGTGGCCGCGGCGATCTCACCCATGAGGAACGAGCTGAACAGCACCGCCAGGGAGTACTTGGGCACCGCTCGCTTGTAGCCGTTCCAATACCGCGCCCCGTTGAAGTAGAGCCACTTGGCGTTGCGTTGCAGCTTGCGGCCCAACTCGGTCTTGGGCTCGTACGTCATGGCGTCGGGGTGGTCGAGGAGCCTGGTGATCGACAACCCGCACATCTGCTCGTGGTTCTGCTCGTCCCGGGTCACCGAGAAGAAGCACCGTCGCACCGGATCCTCCTCGTGGACCTCGTACGTCTTGACGAGCGCCTCGGCGAAAACCGGCGGAGCAGACGCGTCGAATACCGACAGCAGCGTCCACCAGTAGGCGATGGACTCCCGCTCCTCCCAGGTGTAGGAGTCCGGATCGAACCCGTCCCAGGGGAGACCGGCCGGGTCCCAGTAGTCACGCTGTGAGGCCTGCCAGATCTCCTCCAGCTTGGTGGTGGTCGATTCCCAGCTCAGCGGGACGATGTTGGGCTGCTCGATCTCGGGCGGCAGCTCAATCTTGTCGGCGAGGGTCTCGCGGTCGATGATGCCTGCTCCTCGTGCGTCGGGTGTGGGCTCGAGACGAACGAACGATCGTTCGTTCGCTAGGATACCGTACCGCAGCCCCCGGAACAGACGCAACAGATATCTTTGAGGCGAACCCCTGGAGAAGGGAAGCGACGATGCCGACGGTCAGGTTGCATCCCTCGGGTCGTGACGTCACCTGCGATCCCGGCGACACCGTGCTCTCCGCCCTCGAGCGTGGCGGTCTCGCCCTTCCCAACAACTGCAGGGCCGGTGCCTGCGGGGAGTGCAAGACGAAGGTGCTCGCAGGGGAGTTCGATCAGGGCATGGTGCTCGACATGGCGCTCTCGGGAGCCGATCGCGAGGACGGCTACGGCCTAATGTGCATGGCGAAGCCTCTCTCCGACGTGCTCGAGATCGAGTACGGCACGATCGATGCGCTGCCCAAGCTCTTCCCGCCTCGGGAGCGCGCGCCGTTCGTCGTCACCGACCGCATCGGACGCACGCCGCGCATCGTCGAGCTGCGTATGCGCCCCGTGGGCGACCCGCTCCGCTACTGGCCGGGGCAATACGTCATCCTGGGCGGCCCCGGTACCGGAGTCCCGGCTCGCTCCTACTCCATCGCAAACGCCCCGCGCAGCGACGGTGAGTTGTCGCTGCTCGTGTCCCGCATCCCCGACGGTGTCACGAGCGGGTGGGTTCACGACACGCTCGATCCCGGCAGCGAGCTGTCGGTGTCCGGGCCCTACGGGACCTTCATCGGCGACCCTGGCGTCGAGACGCCTGTGCTCTGCATCGCCGCAGGCAGCGGGTTGGCGCCCATCCTCGCCCTGGCGGATGCCGCGCTGCGGCGCGGTTTTCCTCACCCGGTGACCCTCTTCTTCTCCGCACGGACCGAAGCGGATGTCTTCGACCGGGGCATGATGGCGTTCTGGACCGCCAAGCATCGCAAGTTCCGGTTCATCCGCACCCTGACCCGGGACGAGGGCCCGCCACCGAGGGGGAGGGTGCAGGCGGTGCTGCCCGAACTCTTCCCCGATCTCAGCGGTCACAGCGTGTTCATCGCCGGGAGCCCCGAATTCGTCGACGACTGCCGCGCCGTAGTCGAGGCGCTCGGTGCGCCCCCGGACCTCACCCACACGGAGGGTTACTACCGCCAGCACGAGCCGGTGGCCCCACCCCGGGAGCGATTGCTCGACTGAAGGGGCGTACCCTGGGGCCATGGAGGTCCCCACACTCGATGCCGGCATCGTCACCCTTCGTCCCTGGCGGCCCGATGAGGCCTCGTGGTACGTGTCTGCGCGCGACGACGCGGTGCTCCGCTGGACGAGAGAGCCGGACACCATGACGACCGAGCAATGTGCAGCACAGATCTCCCGCACGCAGGGCAGCGACCGCCACGGCAGCTTCGCCATCGTGGATTGTGACTCGGGGCAGCTCGTGGGCAACGTCGGCATCACGGTGCACCACCAATCCGTTGAGCTGTCGTACTGGGTGGCGGCAGAGGCGCGAGGTCGTGGGATCGCAGCCGCCGCGCTCGCCGCTGCAGCGGAGTGGGCAGCGGCCGCTCTCGATCGACCCCTGCTCGAACTCGACACCCACCCCGACAACCTTGCATCACAGTCCGTGGCCAGGCGCGCCGGATTCGTCGCGGCGGGACGGCGTCCCGCCAGAGACGACTGCGGAGACGTGGACGGGATGGTCGCCCACTTCGAGCGGCGGGCCCTTCCTGCCGAAGCGGAGGGGTCAATGCCGGATCCGGGGCAAGGGATAAGCTAACTCCATGCCTGGGTTCAGCGACTTCGAGAAGCGCATCGACCCCGAGACCGGCGAGCAGTACGTCGCGGTGAAGACCCGGGGCACGGACCTGTTGATGAACCCGCTGCTCAACAAGGGGATCGGCTTCTCACGCGAGGAGCGTCGGGCGTTCAACCTCACCGGGCTGCTCCCTGACCACATCGCCTCGCTCGACGAACAGGCCTCACGGGTCCACGACCAGTTCATCCGCAAGCCGACCGAGCTGGACCGGAACGTCTATCTCAACGGTCTGATGGACCGCAACGAGACGCTGTTCTACCGGTTCATCCTCGACCATCTCGAAGAGACCGTCCCCATCATCTACACGCCGACCGTCGCCTACGTGTGCCGGCATTGGAGCCGGATCTTCCGCAGGGCTCGCGGGGTCTACGTCACGCCGCGGGACAGGGGGCACATCGCCCAGATGCTCGCCGTGCGCCAGACGGCGGACCGGCCGGTGATCGTCGTGACGGACAACGAGCGGATCCTCGGTATTGGAGACCAGGGTGCAGGGGGGATGGGCATTCCCATAGGCAAGCTCGCCCTGTACACCGCGGGTGCAGGCATCGACCCGGCCCGTACGCTGCCGATTTCGCTCGACGTGGGCACCAACAATCCCGAGTTGCTCGACGACGCGCTGTACGTCGGCTACCGGGAGCACCGGCTGCGCGGGGAGGAGTACGACTCGTTCATCGCCGAGTTCGTCGATGCGGTGCGAGAGGTGTTCCCGAAGGCGCTGCTCCAGTGGGAGGACTTCGCCAACAGGACGAGCTTCCACAACCTCGAGGCCTACCGCGACGTGCTGCCCTCGTTCAACGACGACATCCAGGGAACCGCAGCGATGGTGGTCGCCGGTCTTCTGGCTGCGACCGCCCACAGCGGGGCCAGGATGCGCGAGCAGCGGGTCGTCATCGTCGGAGCCGGATCGGCGGGCATCGGGATCCGGGAGCAGATCGCGATGGCGATGATCGACGACGGCGCCAGCGCCTCGGAAGCCCATGACCAGATCCTGGTGCTGGACAGCAGGGGCCTCGTCGTGGAGGGCAGACCCGATCTCACTCCCGGCAAGGCCAGGCTGGCCGTCCGCACCAGCGTGATCCACGATTGGCAGATCGACGACCACCCGATCGGACTCAACGACGTCGTGCGCAACGCCAAGGCCACCGTCCTCATAGGCGTTTCGGGCGTTCCCGGGATCTTTTCGCAGGAGATCGTCTCGCGCATGGCCCGGTTCGCAGACCGGCCCATCATCATGCCGCTCTCGAAC
>JBHHXA010000181.1:0-5110 GCA_046756805.1 Acidimicrobiia bacterium | reverse complement strand
CGCCGCCGACGACTTCGTCTACCCCGGCTACCGGGAGCACGGTGTCCAGATCACGAGGGGCATGCCGCTCGAGGTCATGCTCCACTACTGGCGCGGGCTGCCCGCGGACACGTGGGACGTGCACCGTTACCGGATGATGTCGCTCGCGGTGCCGATCGCGTCACAGCTCACGCACGCCGTGGGCCACGCCCAGGGTGCCCGGCTCCGCGGCGAGCCGATCGTGACCGCAGCGTACTTCGGCGATGGAGCGACATCGGCCCACGACTTCCACGCTGCGCTCAACTTCGCAGGCGTATGGAAGACGCCGACGGTGTTCATCTGCGAGAACAACCTGTATGCGATCTCACTCCCGTACGCCAAGCAGACCGCTGCGGAAACGATTGCTGCAAAAGCGGAGGCCTACGGCATCCCGGGCGTCAGGGTCGACGGCATGGACGTACTCGCTACGTTCGCGGTTACGCGCAAGGCAGTGGAACGGGCGCGCGAAGGGTCGGGACCGACGCTGATCGAGGCCATGTGCTACCGCTACGGCGGCCACGGAACGGCCGACGACGCCCGGCTCTACCGCGACGAGGCCGAAGAGGTGGAGTGGCGGGCCCAGGACCCGATCCCCCGCTTCCGCACCTTCCTGGAGGATCTCGGGATCTGGGACGATGACCAGGAACGGGCGCTGCTCGACGAGGCAGGCGCTGCGTTCGACAAGGCGCTCGCCCATGCGGAATCCGTGCCCGCTCCGCCGCGATCGGACATCATCCGCCACGTATACCACCGCATCCCCACGGCGCTCGTCCGGGAACTCAACGACCTCGAATCCGGAGCAGGTGAGGAGGCGACGACCTTCGCCGCGGAGGAACTCTGGCCCCGGAGCGAAGATCCCGAGCCCGCCGGCCCTACCGAGCACTGGAACATGGCCGAAGCGATCAACGCCACCCTGCACGCTGCACTCGAGCAAGACGACTCTGCGGTGGTGCTTGGTGAGGACGTGGGCCTCGTCGGTGGCGTGTTCCGCATCACAGAAGGCCTTCAGAAGCGGTTTGGTGAAGAGCGCGTCATCGACACTCCGCTCAACGAGGCGGGCATCCTGGGCACGGCCATCGAGATCCAGTTCGACGGCTTCGTCTACGCCGGGTTCGACCAGATGATGAGCCACGTCGGCCGTATCCGGTTCCGCACCCGCAGCCACGCCACGCTGCCCATGGTGATCCGCTGGCCCAACGGCGCCGGCATCGGCGCCCACGAGATGCACTGCGACAGCCCTGAGGCGCTGTTCGCCCACGCTCCAGGGCATACCGTGGTCGTACCTGCCACGCCGTTCGATGCCAAGGGGCTGCTCGCCGCGGCGATCGAGTCCGAAGACCCCGTCCTGTTTCTCGAGCCCAAGGTGCTGTACCGCGCCGGTCGCGAGGACGTGCCGGTGGGGCACTACACCATCCCGATCGGCAGGGCCCGCATCCGCCGCACCGGCAACGATCTGACCATCGTCACCTACGGAGCGATGGTGCCCCAGGCGCTCGCCGCGGCCGAGAGGACTGCCACCAGGGGCGCATCGGTCGAGGTGATCGACCTGCGGACGATCTACCCGTGGGACGAGGACACCGTGGCCGCATCCGTCGAGAAGACGGGCAGGCTCCTCGTCGTTCAGGAGCCGCAACGCACCGCGGGCATCGGTGCCGAGATCGCGGCGCAGATCGGTGAGGTCTGCGGTTACTCACTGATGACGCCGGTCCGCCGGCTGGCTGCCGCAGACGCACCGTGGCCCCAGTTCGCGATCGAGCGTCATGCGCTCCTGACGGCCGACCACATCGGCCGGGCGATCGAAGACATGCTCCAAGCATGAAGGACCACCGACCGCTCAGGACGGAGGGCCCATGGCGTACGAGCTGAGGCTCCCCGACATGGGCGAAGGTCTCACCGAGGCGGAGGTGCTGGGGTGGATGGTCTCCGAAGGCGACGAGGTCGCCGCCAACCAGCCGCTGCTGGAGGTCGAGACCGACAAGGCGGTCGTCGAGATCCCCTCACCGCGCGCCGGCTTCGTGCTCCACCTCGGCGCGGCTCTTGGTGACACGATCGCGGTCGGCCACCTCGTCGCCGTGATCGGCGACCGAGGTGAGACCTGGACGGCCGGCGCCGCGCCGAAGGCCACGCAAGGATCCGACTCCCCGGGCCCGGCGCCCGGTCGCGAGACCGCCCGGGGGGGCGACGTGCGAGCGGTTCCGCTCGTGCGCAAGCTGGCGCAGCAGCTCGGGGTGGATCTCGCCGCGGTGAAGGGATCCGGAGCCCGGGGCCAGATCACCCGGGGTGACGTCGAGCAGGCAGCCCGGAGTGTGCAGCCGGGTGGCGAGGAGATGACGAAGCTGCGGCGCACCATCGCTGAGCACATGACGCGCTCCTGGACGGAGATCCCTCACGTCACCGTCTGGGGACCGGTCGAAGCGACGCGCCTCCTCGAGGTGCGCACCGCCACCGGTCATCCGCTCGACGCACTTCTGATCGAGGCGGTGTTGCCGGTGCTCGCGGAGCACCCCGACTTCTCGGCGACCTTCGATGGCAGCACGCTGCGGCGAGAACCCGAGCCGTCCATCGGGATAGCCGTCGCCACCGAAGCCGGGCTCATCGTGCCGGTCCTCCACGGCGCAGCGACACTCGACCGGGCAGGCCGTGCTGAAGAGGTGAAGCGCCTCGTCGCCGGTGCGGCCGGAAGGAGCCTCACCGCGGACGAACTGCGAGGACAGACGTTCACCATCACCAACGTCGGTGCAGTCGGTGGCGGATACGGCACACCCATCATCCCCCACGGGACGACGGCGATCCTCTCTGTGGGCCGGGCCGGTCAATCCGTCGTGGCGCGAGACGGCGAGCCCGTGGTGGCGCCGGTCTTTCCGATCGCGCTCTCGTTCGACCACAGGGTGATCGATGGTGCGGCTGCCGCCTTGTTCCTGAACCGGGTCACGGAGAACATCGAGACGTTCTCCTAGAGGTTGGCGGGGTCTGCTCTGGCCGCATAGTTCCATCGGGTGTGATGGAGAGACCGACATTCCAGAACAGCTCCCTCCTCACGCCCGCCGAGGATGCAGCGGTTCTTCGCGTCACGAGGTCGACCGTCTACCGCCTCGGCGCTACGGGCGACTCACCGCGATCTGAGTCGGTGGCTGGCGCAATCTCCACCCCATGGAGGGGACGGATGCGGCAATGAGAATCCCCGATTCGTGAGTGACCGCCCATGGGTTCTAGCTGAAGGGCTCGATCCTGCGGGACTGGCGAACTACGATGCCGACGAGCAGCGCCAACAACGCCGGATCGAAGATCAGCGCCGTGACCCAGGCCACCTGATCGGGCCTCGATGCTTCTCGAAGCACTTCAAAACGCATGGCCACCGTGCTGTCGGCTACCTGATCCGCCCCTCTGGCAGATTGTTCGAGAGCTGCCTGTGCGGCGTCGGCTCTTTGTAGTGCGCGTGACCTCTCGCCATGAAGCCTCACCGATAGCAAACCAGTTGAGAACGTCATGATCACGCCAACAATGCTCACCGCTGCGAGCGGCTCAGCCATGTACCCTCTGGCTCGACAACCAACAATACGCGCAAGGGCGCTCACGACGATTGGCTGGTAGTTGCCACGAATCAGGCCACCGCCATTGCCACCAATCGGGACGCGTAGGTTCACGGAAGCGATGGAGATCTGTGGTGTCCCGCCGAACTCCCATAGCCGTCTTGCTGGCTGGCGCCTTGGCGTTGGCGCCGACTCTCACCTTTGCAGGCGATCTGCCGCCAGGTGGGTCCTTCAGTGACGACAACGGCAACGTTCACGAAGGTTCGATCGAGGCAATCGCAGCCGAGGCGATCACGAGGGGCTGCAACCCACCCGCCAACGACCTGTACTGCCCGTCCGGGACGGTGACACGTGGCCAGATGGCCGCGTTCTTGGTCCGCGCTCTCGGGCTCACAGACAACGGTGTCGGCAACCTCTTCATCGACGACGACGACTCGATCTTCGAGACGGACATCGACAAGCTCGGGACGGCCGCGATCACTCGCGGGTGTAACCCGCCTGTCAACGACCAGTTCTGTCCCGACGGCAATGTCACCCGCGGCCAGATGGCCGCGTTCCTCGTCCGGGCATTCGGCTACTCCGACAACGGCGGCGGCAACCTCTTCATCGACGACAACGACTCGATCTTCGAGACGGACATCGACAAGCTCGGAACAGCCGGCGTCACCAGAGGCTGCAACCCCCCGACGAACGACCGGTACTGCCCGAACGCTCTCGTGCAGCGGGACCAGATGGCGTCGTTCCTCACTCGGGCACTCGGGCTCACACCCATGGTGCCCCCGCCGCCACTCGGTCCCGGAGACTTCGTGCCCTTCACCGTTCAAGGCACCGGAGACGACGTACCCTCACTGGTCGTACCAGGCGACAACCTCGCGGTGCTCCGCTTCACCTACTCCGGACCATCGAACTTCATCGTCTGGGCGCTCGACGACACATTCGGGAAGATCGACCTGCTCGTCAACGAGATCGGTGCCTACTCGGGTGGGCGACCAGTCAACCTCCACGACTTCAGCTGGGACATTGCTGTCACCTTCCTCGACGTCACCGCGTCGGCGCCGTGGACCATCGACGTCGAGCCGCTCAGCGACGCCCGACTCCTCACTACGACGATCAGCGGGTCCACCGATGATGTGATCCGTGTCAGCAAGGGCGGGATCGCCTCGTTCTCGTTCACAGGACCATCTAACTTCATCGTATGGGCCCGCAGTATCGACGGGCAGCTTGACCTGCTGGTCAACGAGATCGGCGCCACGACAGGGAACCAAGTCATCCCGGCCTGGGCTGAGTACCTCGACATCGTCGGCATCGGAACCTGGACAATCACGTTCGCATGAAGCGTTGGGGGCCAGCTCCGTGTCGGTCCCGCTGGGCCCATATCAGAGAGGGGCGGCCAGAAGCTCATCGTGAACGACGCCGACGTCAGACGGCGATGCATGGGACAACAAATTCATTGGCGGCTCAAAGGGATTGAGATATGGCCGCACAACCTCACGCGAGGCGTGTCTCGCGATCCGCGGGCAGCGTTCCCTCGAACGGCGGCTTCGTGCGGCGGTACCACTCCT
>JBHHXA010000180.1:0-5123 GCA_046756805.1 Acidimicrobiia bacterium | reverse complement strand
CGGCGATGGAAAGGGTTCCTGTCGTCGCCGGCTGACGATACCGACAACCAATCGAACTCGTGCGGCGGCCCCAGGGTCGCCGCACGTCTTGGTCACCGTTTGCGCCCCAGGAGCAAGGGGGTCCAGCATCGGCGACCGTGCGCATGGCGTGAAACCAGCCCTGTCGCTCGTTCGAGTCCCACCTGGGGTGCCACGAGAAGTCAGAGGGATAGGACGTCGGTGGTGAGGCGCTCCTCGAAGCCGTGGAGCTGGTCGGCGCCGACGAAGTGCACCTTCCCCGAGAGGCACGTGAGATGCCCACGGTCGGCGAGGTAGTGAGCGAACGTGGGGATCTCCGCCGACCACTCTGCTGCGTTGTCCCACGCCCGATCGCCGACGGCAGCAGACTCGTCATCATCACGTGCCGGGAGGGCCCGCAGAGCGGTGAGTTCGTGTAGGCGGCACCGAACACGACGCCTTCGTCGGCGAGCCGTGCAATGTGCGGAGCCTGCACCACCGGGTGGCCGTAACTCGGGAGGAAGTGGGGTGCGAGCTGGTCGGCCATGATCAGGACGATGTTGGGACGGCTCATGCGGCGTGGATAGCCGCCGGGTGGCGGCGGGACAGCCGGTCGTGATCCGCTCCGGCCCGCCGTCGCAGGGTCGATGGTCGCTTCTACGAAGGACGGTTTGGTGCCGAACGGGAGCGGATCGAAGCGAGCAGGTCCATCAGCCGCTCCGCATCTCCAGGGTTGGCGACCGGGATGCTGAACTCGATCCGGTCGACCCGATCCCCATAGCGCTCGACGAGCTTGTCCGCGATGACGTCGTGGGTCCCTATGGTGGCGATCGTGTGCAGGATCTCGTCGTCGACGAGCTCGGTCAGGCCGTCCCACTCCTGAGCCCTCGAGAGGGCGGACGCTCGTTCCGCGAGCTCCTCCCAACCGTGGAGCGTGAACACGCGCCGGTATGAACGGGTCGACATGTAGAAGCCGACCCTGGCCCGCACCGTGTGAGTGACGGCCTCCAGCTCTTCCTCGGTTGCTGCGGTGCCGACGAGGGGCTTCATGCACAGCTCCACCTCGGCCGTATCACGCCCAACCCGGGCCGCTCCCTTGGCCACAGCCGGCGTCACGCACTGGTCGATGAACTCGGTCGTGCAGATCGGATGAAGCCGCACTCCGTCCGCCACCTCACCGGCGACCGCGCACATGTTGGGTCCGATCGCCGCCATGTGGACCGGGATGCGGGGGTGTTCGATGGGGCCCGGGTCGAAGAGGGGAACCATGAGAGTGAGGTCGTAGTGGTCGCTGTGGAAGTCGAGAGGCTCCCGCTCCTGCCAGCTGTGCCACACGGCACGCATAGCGTTGATGTAGTCGCGCATCCAGGGAGCGGGCGCGTGCCACTTCATGCCGAACCGGCGCCGGATGTGAGCGCGGATCTGGGACCCGAGCCCAAGGACGAGCCGACCACCCGACAGATCCTGTAACGACCAGGCGGACATTGCCGTCACGGTGGGCGATCGCGGAAAGGCCATGGAAACGGAGGTGCCGATACCGATGCCACTCGTTGCAGCGGCTCCGAGAGCCAGCAGCTGATATGGGTCGTGCTTGGTCTCCTCGACGAGCACCACGTCGTAGCCGAGGGCCTCGGCCGATGCAGCGCCGTCGGCGAACCCCCCGATATGGAACGGCACTTCGGGCTCGCGGAGGCCGGGATCGAGCTTGCCCAGTGGGAGCAGGGTTTCGAGCTTCATGGGCAGATCGTAGGTTGGCTGTGCTGGCCTTGCCGCTCCCGGCAGCCCCCGGCTACGTTGCCGCTCCCGGCAGCCCCCGGCTACGTTGCCGCACCGCCGGCAGTCGGCGGGTTACAGCGCCTCGAGCCGGGCAGGAACCGACTTGTGCCACGGTGTTCCCGCAAAGGCGTCGCGGTCGGCGGACACGGTCAGCTCGTTGGGTGAGACCCCGGTGCGCACCCTCTCGCCCGCTTCATCGACGTGGTCGAGACCCATCCCGTTCGGCAATGAGATGTGGCCGTCCAGCATCGCATCCGTCACCTCTACGACAACGCGGGCGCGGCCACGGCGGGTCGTGAGTACGGCGCCGCCCCCGTCCTCGAGACCGAGCCGCACGGCATCGCCGACGCTGACACGAAGCGCCCCGTCGACATCCCGCTTTCTCCAGGCCGCATCGCGCATGATCGTGTTGGCGGTGAAAGACCGCCGCTCTCCTGCGGAGAGAACGAACGGCCACCGATCTGTCGGAGGCTCAGGCCCGTCCGGATCCAGCGCCTCGAGGTCACGGAGCAGCTCCGGGATGTCGAGTTGAACACGCCCATCGCCCTTCCTCACCCGGCGCCACACCTCGCTCCAGTCATCTTCGGTGATGACCACACCGGCCGGGCCGGACAGAATCGCATCGAAGAGAGCCTCGCCCGCGGCAAACCCCGCGCCGAAGCCCGCATCGCGCACGCCGGCAGCGTTCGACATGACGCAGCGATGAGCCGCACCCCACAAGATCGCAGCGGCGGCGGCGCCGTCGGGCAAGGTAGGCCCCAGGGTCCGGTACAGGACGAGAGGAGCGACCTTCGCCAGCTCCGGATCCGCGCTCGTCGCGGCCATGAACGCTGCGCCGAAGGCGGCTCGCCCATTCTCTGCCGCAGCGCAGAGCGGTTCGATCTTGGATTCCGGCAGGGCACCGAGGATCTCCGCCAGCCTGGCGTGGATCTCCGGCTCCGGCAGCGGCCCGGCGGGGGCGTCGAGGATCGGGCGCCGGAGGTGGAACACGTTCTTCGGGAAGTCGAAGTTGAAGAAGGTCGCCTCCCACTTCTCGTATTGCGTGGGGACCGGGAGCACGTAGTCGGCCTCGCGAGCCGTCTCGGTCATGAAGATGTCCATGACGACGAGCAGATCGAGCGCCCCGAGAGCCTCTCGCATCGCCCTGCTGTCCGCCAGCGAGTGCGCCGGGTTCGCAGACTCGACGAACATCGCCCGAAACCGCTTCGGGTGGTCCGTCAGGATCTCCTCCGCGATGACGTTGCAGGGGATGAGACCCGAGATCACCGGTGCGCCGAGCACCGGGCTCCGAGGTCCGTCGGATCCCAGCTCCGCTTCGGAGGTGCGGCCGATGGCGACCATCGAGGAGGGCAGGTACTGGGCGCCCGGCTTGCCGAGATTGCCGGTGAGCAGCCAGACGAGCTTCTCCAGATAGCTGACGAGCGTCGAGTGGCGGTTCATCTGGACGCCGAGATCCTCGAACACGGCCACGCTGTCGGCCGCGGCGATGCGCCGTGCCGTGGCCCTCACGAGCTCTTCGTCGACACCGGCGACTTCGCAGAAGCGGGTGACCGGTATCCGGCCGAGCGAGTCTGCCGCGGCGTCGACCCCATCCGCATGGTCGGCAAGCCAATCCGCGTCGGTGAGGCCCTCCTGGACGATGACTCCGCCGATGGCGGCGATGAGCCAGGCATCGGTGCCGGGCCGCACTCTGAGGTGATAGTCGGCCAGCTCCGCAGTCTTGGTCCGGGTGGGGTCCATGACGATCATCGACCGGTCCGGATCGTTTGCGATCTCCTTCAGGACAGCACGAGCCCTGGGGAACCCGTGGCTGAACCACGGGTTCTTTCCGATGAACATCGCCACCTCGGTGTGCTCGAAGTCGCCCCGGACGCTCCCACCGAGCATCCGGCCGTTGACCCAGAACTCACCCGTCTTCTCCTGGGCCAGCGCGTTCGAGCGGTACCGGGCTCCGAGCGCTCGCATGCTGGCACCCGAGTAGGCACCGCCGAGATGGTTGCCCTGACCACCGCCGCCGAAATACAGGATCGATTCCCCGCCGTGCTCGGCGGCGACCGCGGTGAACCGCTCGGCGATCTCGGCCAGCGCCGTGTCCCAGTCGCTCTCGACGAAGTCGCCGGCAGCGGTGCGGCGCAGCGGCCGCAGCACCCGTTCGCCGCGGCCATTCTGGTAGTGGTCGAGACGGAGCGCCTTCTCGCAGGTGTATCCGGCAGTCGCCGGGTGCGCCTTGTCGCCGCGGATCCGCTCGAAGGCTCTGCCGTCTGCGCCACCGAGGCGGACCTCGACGCCGCAGTTCGACTCACACAGGATGCACGCAGTTTGCTTCCAGACCGCGTCCGTGGTCGTCATCGCACCATTCTCGCCCATGCCAGTCCGTCTCGCGACGGGCGATGGACCTCAGCTGTCTGCGATCACGGAGACGCAATTCCCCATGCCGCGTCCGCCACACGTGAGACCGAATTCCTCGTAGTCGCTACCGGACGGCGATTGGAAGAAGAGATCGTCACAAGCTTCCGCATCTCCGCCGCCGCATGCGACCCAGAGCGCATCCATCGCCGGGTCGGTACCCGGGGGGCGATCCGTCGGCGAGAGATCGGTCGCCGGCGTGGGATCCTGGATGAGATCACCCACGTCGATGCAACTGAAGGTCGCCTCGGTCAGTGCGGCGGCCTGGGCCGGTGTGAGATCGTCCTGGCTACCGATCTGGCCGACGTTCAACGGTCCGATGTCGTCCCAGATCGCATCGACGAAGCACTCGGCTTGCTCCTGCGTGAACAGGTTGTCGCCGACGAGATCCGCGACGAGATCCTCCTTGGTCGCCTCGTCTCCGCCACCGCATGCCGCCGCAACCAGGGCCAGCACCATGGCGAGTCCGACCATCCTGAGGCCGCCCCTTGTCCATCGTTTCATTGGCTCCCACACCTCTCATCGTGATTGTCCACGGATCGTAGTGGCGGTGCCCGCGCCGACGCGAGCGCCCCGAGTCGCTCCGGTCGGCGACGGGAGCTTCTGGATCAGGCCCGCTCAGGCGGCGAGATCCATCGCTGCGGTGATCCGGAAAGGCACCGGCTCGAGCTCGATGACGGCTACGTGATCGGGCGCAGCGGTCAGCGCCGGCACTCGACCGTCTGCGTCCAGGAACAGTCCGGGTAGGGAGGAGATGTATTGACGATCTGTCGGGAACCGCGCCGATCCGAGGAACCGGGCATCGGGGCCGTACCCCTCGACGGTGGTGTGCACCTCGGTCGGCGCCACTGCACTGATGTCCGCGATGACTTCTTCGCGGACGAGGACCGTCGTCCCGTCGTCGGTCGCTCCCAGGATCCGCAGACCCCCAACTCTCCAACGAC
>JBHHXA010000179.1:0-5128 GCA_046756805.1 Acidimicrobiia bacterium | reverse complement strand
CGCGTCCCGGCGGCATTCGGTAGATCCATCTGCAGCCGTCGATGGGAAAACAGACAGGGCGCAGGACCTCGTTCAGGAGCTGAACGACTTTGCGCTCAAGGGCAATCTCGTCGAGATCGCGGTGGGTCTCGTGCTGGCACTGGCGTTCACCACCGTCGTCGCATCGCTCGTGGATGATGTGATCATGCAGATCGTGGCGACCATCTTCGGTCATCCCAACTTCTCGGGGGTCACGAACGAGATCGGGGATGCCAGCATCAGGTACGGGTCCTTACTCAACGCCGTGATCGTGTTCGGGTTCATCGCCCTCGCATTGTTCTTGTTCGTGGTCAGGCCGCACACCGTCCTCAAGGCTCGTCAGGAGTCGGGTGAGGGTGAGGCGCCCGCACCACCGGAGACATCACGCTGCTGCGGGAGATCCGCGACCCGCTAGCCAGGTCGTGGCGCTCAGATGACGGTACGGGATCGTCTCCCGTCCCGTCATCCGCGGTTCGTGGAATCAGTACGCTATTGCGCGGGTTTCTACACCCGACCAGGAACCGACACCAGGGAGTATGGGAACCATGGCCAAGGCGACGTGGAACGGCGTAGTCCTTGCCGAGAGCGACGACACGATCGTCGTCGAAGGCAACCACTATTTCCCACGTGACAGCATCAAGGGCGAGTACTTCGACGAGTCGCCTTCACACACCGTCTGTCCGTGGAAGGGCGTGGCGAACTACTACGACGTCATCGTCGACGGCAATGTGAACCGTGGTGCGGCGTGGTACTACCCCACACCCTCGGCGGCGGCCGGAGACATCAAGGACCGCGTCGCGTTCTGGAGAGGCGTGACCGTCCAGACCTGATCTGTCCGCGTCGATGTGCCGCTGCGGAAGGCGGCGGCGCTACCAGTAGCCTCGGCTCATGATTCCACTGCGCATCAACGAGAAAGACCATCCCGACTTCGACGAGCCCATCGTCGAGTTGTGGCGAGAGAACGAGTTCGTCGGTTACGTGTTCTGGGACGAGGACGTACCGGTGGTCCAGGTGTTTCCCGACGGTGACGGGGACCCCTTCGATCTCGACGTCCACGACCTCGCCCGCATCCTGGACGTCGCGCAGCAGATCGTGACGCCCGACGTCTTCGCCGAGGATCCCGAACTGTCGACCCTGTCACGCCGCATCGCAGAATCCGGCGAGGTGGAGGGAGGCTGGAGCGACGAGGACTACCGGATCGTCGAGTTGAGTCAGGAGTTCGACGACCGCGCCGTCCATCGCGACGCCGACGGCGAAGGGTTCTTTGCCAGAGCAGAGGCCGAGGCGCTCATCGCGAAGTGCGAGCACCTGGGCGTTGCCGTGGTGGAGATGGAGGCGCTCGACTGGGATGGCAGATCGCTCACGCCGCGCCCCGATCTCCACCTCATGGTGCGGGCAGAGCCGGGTGCTGAGTGGCCCGCATTCCGGCCTCAGGCCAATGCGACCGTTGCGGCTCGACTCGACGACTGGCCGCGGCGCGACTCGCTCGTGGTCTCGTTCGTCGTGCAGTTGCCTGATGGGGAGACCAGGGTGCTCTGAGGAACGGCAGGAGGTGCGGCGGCGCTCCTCAAGCTGTCGCGGCGACGACGAAACCGAGCACGAAGTAGACGATGCCTGCGAGCAGCGGCAGGTTCGAGACGGCCGTCTCGTGCCGCGTGGTCTCCCACTTCTGGCCGTAGCGGAACAGGTGATACAACGAGTTCGCCACGGGGCCCAGGATCATCACCACGAGACCGGTGGCGATGAGCACGTATCCGAGCATCGTGGGGAGATCGATGGGGGAGCACTGGCCTGGCCTAGCATCGACACGAGAGCAGAGATCGACCCAGCGCGGCTGAAGCGACAGGGAAATGCCGCCGGCGATCGCCAGCCCTCCCAGGAACCAGGCCGACAGCCGCAGCCACCGGTTGCAGAAGATACGGCCAGGCAGTGAGGACACACCCCGGCCGCTGCTCGCACGGGTGTCCATGGAGCCGAGCTTAGAAACGATCCCTCGCTTTGGGGTTGGGGCGCGATCGCGCCGCTCAGCCGAAGGGCTCGCGCCTGATATCCGGCAGATTCCTCCTGCGGACCCGGACCTCACCCACCACGGTCGCATCGCCTCTGTGCCTACCGCCCTCATACCTGGCCTCTGCCTCGCCGAGCAGGCGACGGAGACGGTCCACCTGACTTCGGAGCCGGTCGTTGTCGGCCTGGAGCCGGAGCACCCTCCGCACCCCCTCGAGGTTGACTCCTGCGGTCGTCAGCTCCTGGATGAGACCGAGCCGCGCCAGATCCTCATCGCTGTAGCGCCGGGTCCCGCCCGGGGTGCGGTATGGCTCGATGAGCCCCCTTCGCTCGTAGATGCGCAGGGTCTGGGGGTGCACGCCCGCCAGCTCTGCGGCCACCGAGATGATGTACACGGCTCGTTCCCGTCTGCCCATGTCACACTCCCAGGTGGGTTCGGGGGCCGTCGGTCGGACCCTGGTCTCTCAGCTTCTCGAGGAGGGCGCGCTGCTCGTCGGTGAGCTCGGTGGGTACGTCGATCGAGACCGTGACCACGAGGTCACCCTTCTTCCCGTTTGCCAGCTCGATGCCCCGACCCGTCACTTTGAATCGCTTCCCGCCCGGCGTGCCCGGCGGGATGCGGAGGCGTACCTTGCCGTCGAGGGTGGGCACGTCGATGTCCGAGCCGAGCGCCGCCTCGACGAACGTGATGGGTGCCGCGAGGTGGAGATCGGCTCCCGAGCGCGTATAGAGGGGGTGCGTGCCCACGGCAACGGTGACGAAGAGGTCGCCCGCCTGGCCGCCCCCGAAGCTTGGCTCACCCGAGCCCCGTACGCGGATGCGGGACCCGTCCTCGACACCCTTCGGGATCTTGACCTTGATCTTGCGCCCGTCGACATTGATCTGCTTCGTCACGCCCGCGATCGCCTCGAAGAACGTGAGACCCATCTCCGCGGACAGATCCCGGCCCGCTGCCGGCTGCCGCTCCCGGCGCCCCGATCCGAAGAGATCACCGAGACCTCCGAACACGTCGAATGGGGATCGCTGTCCCTGCTCGGCGCCGAAGAGGTCCTCGACTCGCACGTATTGCTGTGCGCCACCCGGACCCCCAACGAAGTACCCCATCTCACGGGCGTGGTCGTACTCCTTGCGTGTCTCGGCATCGCCGAGCACGTCGTAGGCCTCGTTGATCTCCTTGAAACGCGTCTCTGCCGCCGCATCGTCGGGGTTCTTGTCCGGATGAAACTGCTGAGCCAGCTTCCGGTAGGCCTTCTTGAGATCACGAGCCGGTGCGCCCTTCGACACGCCGAGGATCTCGTAGTAGTCGATCTCAAGCCACTCTTTGCGCATGGCCCCGGTCACTCAGCTCCTCTCCGTGTCGCTCTCTTCGATCACGGCCTCGACCACCACCAGGCTGGGGCGGATCAGCCGCGTCTGAAGGACGTACCCGCGTCGCAGCTCCTGGGCGACGACGAGGTGATCGCCTCCGTCCGCAGGGCCGGCCACGGCCTCGTGCACGGCCGGATCGAACGGGTGGCCGACTGCGGGCACGGGGGCAAGGCCCTCCCTCCCGAGGATGTCGAGTAGTTGCCCGTGGGTTCCTCGCATCCCGTCCAGGATCTTCTCCTCGGCGGGTGTCTGCGGCTCGTAAGCGAGGGCCGCATCGAAGCTGTCGAGCGCGGGCAGGAGTCGCTCCACGACGTGCTGGGCCGCCCGGACCACGACGTCTGCGTGATCGCGCTCGACCCGCTTGCGATAGTTGCCGAACTCGGCTGCGACGCGCTGCATCGTCTCGAGATACTCGTCGGCTTCCCCGCGAGTCTCGATGAGAGCTCCGATCAGCACCGCTTGTGCCTCCTCGGGGTCGCTGGGGAGATCGAGCGCCATCACGCCGGCGTTGGGTGGCGTCGGCTCACCGGCTTCGTCGAGCGGGGCGCCGGCCGTCTCCGGCGCCGCGGATCGATCGATCAACGCGACCAGATCTTCGTCCGGAGGCGGGTCGGCTACCACGTCGCTTCCCCTGGCGTTCGAGGCCTCGTCGTCAGGTCGCATCGTCTTCGTCCACGATCTCGGCCTCGACGACGTCCTCGCCCTCACCTTCGCCGTCCCCTTCGGCCGCGGCCTCGGTCTGCGAGGCCTCGTAGATCTTCTGACCGAGCACCTGCGCCGCGGTGAAGAGCGCATCCGTGGCCGCCTTCAGGTCCTCGGTGGCAGCGTCGTCGGCGAGCGCCTTCCGCACTGCGGTGACCTTGTCCTCGATCTCCAGCCTCTCGTCGTCCGAGAGTTTGTCGCCGTGCTCGGCGAGTTGCTTGTCGATCGAATATGCCGCGTGATCCGCCTGGTTCCTGGCGTCCGCCTCTGCCCGTCGCCGCTCGTCCTCGTTGGCGTGGCCTTCGGCGTCCTTGACCATCCTGTCGATGTCGTCCTGTGACAAGGCGGTGCCTCCGGTGATCGTCACTTGCTGCGACGCACCGGTGCCGAGATCCTTCGCCGAAACCGAGACGATGCCGTTGGCGTCGATGTCGAACGTGACCTCGATCTGTGGCATGCCACGGGGAGCGGGTGGGATCCCCGGAAGCTTGAAGCGACCGAGCGAGTTGTTGTCGACCGCCATCGACCGCTCGCCCTGGAGGACGTGGATCTCGACCTCGGGCTGGTTGTCTGCCGCGGTCGTGAAGATCTCGCTGCGGCGGGTGGGGATGGTCGTGTTGCGATCGATCATCGTGGTGAACACGCCGCCTTCGGTCTCGACACCGAGTGTGAGCGGGGTCACGTCCAGGAGGAGGATCCCTGAGACGTCGCCCGTGAGGACACCGGCCTGGACCGCGGCACCGAGAGCCACGACCTCGTCCGGGTTGACTCCCTGGTGGGCCTCCTTGCCGGAGAGCTCTTCCACGAGCTCCTGGATGGCGGGCATCCGGGTCGAACCGCCGACGAGGATGACATGGTCGATCTCGTCGACCCCGACGCCTGCATCCTTGACTGCATCCTGGAAGGGCTTCCGCGTGCGCTCGACCAGATCCTCCGTCAGGCGGTGGAACTCGGACCGGGTGAGCGACTTGAGCAGATGGATCGGACCCTCGTTCGTGGCGGTGATGAACGGCAGGTTGATCTCGGTCTCCGC